>JADLCO010000101.1 GCA_020847115.1 Pseudomonadales bacterium
GCGGCGGTCTCGGCAGGCACGTCCGGCCAGCGCGCGCGCAACGCGTTGAGCAGGCGCAGGGTGCGCAGGCCATCGAACCAGGTATGCAGATGGCGTGCAAAACCGGCCGCATCGGCGGCATGGGAGCGCGCGTGGGCGAGCGCCTTGGCCGCGCCCAGCTCGTCCAGTACGGAGCGGGTCTCGGGCGCCAGATCGGCATCGTGCAGCTCGCGGCCGGCCAGTTCCGGAAACAGCGCGAGCCAGCGGCGCAGCTCGGCGAAAGCTGCGGGATTGCGAAACAGCGCCTGGTGTTCGGGCTCGCCCGCGGCGAGGATGCGCGCCACCGCCGGTCCGGTGCCGAACGGCACCCGGTCCGACGCGCGCGCCGCGATCTCCAGCTCCGGCCCCGGCAATTCGTGGATGGCAGCCAGCTTGGCCAGCTTGTCCAGCAGGTAAAAGTCCTCGCTGCCGTTGCGGCGCGGAAAGCCGCGCACCCGCGCGTAGGCGTCAGCCGCGATCGCCAGGGTGCTGCCCAGCGTGGTAAACGCATAGGGCGAGCTGGCCCAGTGCAGGCCGGCGGCGTAGTGGCGGATGCTGGCCTCGTAGAGTGCGGTCGCGATGCCCAGTGCGTCGTTCCCGATGCGGTGGTGGAACGGATACAGGCAGGCCGCGGCGGGTGCATCCGGGTTCAAACCCAGGCGCATCGCGGGCGCGGCTTCCGGCGCGGCGAAGTAACCGCAGGGCAGCCGGGTATCGGCGTCGCTGCTCCAGATCCAGGGTCGGGCCACGCGCCCCGCGGCGATCAGGGCCAGAGCGATGTCCGCACCGATCTTGCGCGCCAGGCCCACGCCTTGGCGCTTGGGAATGCGCCGCCCGACGCGGAACCGGTCCACCAGCAGCAGGCCGTGCTCGCCTTCGCGGCGGTAGTGGTGTTCGCACCCGCCGCCACCGAGCGCCGCCCAGAGCGCGGCCGTGATGTCGTCGTCGGGCAGGTGGTCCGGCTGGTTGACCACCAGCACCAGCAGAAACGGGGGTTCGTCGGCGAGGTCGGCAAACAGCCGTGCGGCGAAGTCCGGACTTTCGCGAAACGCCGGGACCACCAGCGCCGCCGCAAAGGCATCGGGGATGGCAGTGGCCAGCGCGGCCTCGGGTTCGGCGTGGCGGCGCAGGTACTGGGCGATGGGTGCGGTCGGCGCAATCGCTGCGTTGGGCGACATCAATGCAGTGCCGCTTGCACGGGCAGCGCCGCGACGATATCGGCTTCGAGATCGAGCCATTGGCTGAGGCGATCGTCCACTTCGGAAGCGGGAAAGTGCGCCCGCGCCAGGCGTTCGAACAGTTGTTCGTGGCGCATTTCGGAGGCGGTGATCGCCGCGTAGAAATCCTTGAGTTCGCCGGCCGGCAGCGCTGCGGCGATCAGCCCGAAGCGCTCGCTGCCGCGCGCCTCCACTACTGCGCCGAGCAGCAGGCGATCGAGGAAATACTGGTCGCGACCGGTGCGCACCGCGCCGCGCAGTGCGTTCACATAGGTGTCCTTGCGATCGCGGGCGAGGTTCTGGCCGCGGCCGTGCAGCAGCCGCACCACGGCGCGGAAGTGATCCAACTCCTCCACCGCCAGATCGGCCATGGCGGCGACGATGTCGGGGCGGTCGCAATAGTGCAGTGCCATCGACAGCGCCATCCCCGAGGCCTTTTTCTCGGCGGCGGCGTGGTCGTTGAGGAAGGCATCGAAATCGGCTAGGACCGCCTGGATCCAGGCGTCCGGGGTGCGGCAGCGGAGGGTCGGCATCGTGCGCTCAGGGCGGGCTTGGGCGTATCATGGCGCGGCATTTTACCGGTCCCCGCAGCGCACGGGCGGTATTTTCAGCGTCGGCACGACACGGCCGCAGATTCGAGGGGAGCACTGCATGGTCATCCAGCCCAAGGTCCGGGGATTCATCTGCACCAACGCGCACCCGGTGGGCTGCGCGGCCAACGTCCAGCAGCAGATCGACCATGTCCTGGCCCAGGGGCCGATCGCCAACGGCCCGCGCCGGGCGCTCGTGATTGGGTCGTCCACCGGCTACGGGCTGGCCTCGCGCATCACCGCCGCCTTCGGCTGCGGCGCCGACACCCTCGGCGTGTTCTTCGAGAAGGAGCCCTCCGAGCGGCGCCCGGCCACTGCCGGCTGGTACAACACCGCCGCGCTGCACCGGGCCGCCCGCGCCCGCGGCCTGTACGCCGAAGGCATCAACGGCGATGCCTTCTCCGACGAGGTCAAGGACCAAGTGGTCGCAAAACTCAAGCGGGAGCTGGGGCCGGTGGATCTGGTGGTCTATTCCATCGCCGCGCCGCGCCGCACCGACCCGCGCACCGGCATCACCTACACCTCTGCGCTCAAGCCCATCGGCCAGCCCTTCACCATGCGCGGCATCAATACCGACACGCTAGTGGTGGAGGAGACCACGGTGCCGCCGGCCAGCGAGGAGGAGATCGCCCACACCGTCAAGGTGATGGGCGGCGAAGACTGGGAGTGGTGGATGGAGCGGCTCGACAAGGAGGGTTTGTTGGCGCCCGGGTGCAAGACCACCGCCTACACCTACATCGGCAAGGAGATGACCTGGCCGCTGTATGGCCACGCCGCCATCGGCATGGCCAAGCGCGATCTCGACCGTGCCGCCCGGGCCATCTCCGCCCGGCTGCAGAAGATCGGCGGCGAATGCCGGGTGTCGGTACTCAAGGCGCTGGTGACCCAGGCCAGCTCGGCGATCCCCATCATGCCGCTGTACATTTCCATCCTCTACAAGATCATGAAGGAGGCGGGCACCCACGAGGGCTGTATCGAGCAGATCCAGGGCCTGTTCGCCCGTCAGCTCTACGGCGCCGATCGGGAGCTGGATGAGGAAGGGCGGTTCCGCATGGATGCCAAGGAGTTGCGCGACGAAGTTCAGGCCAAAGTGAAGCAGTTGTGGGAGACCGTGACCACTGAAAACGTGGACCGACTCACGGATCTCAAAGGCTACAAGGAGGAGTTTCTGCGCCTGTTCGGCTTCGGCATCGCCGGGGTCGACTACGGCGCCGATGTCGATCCAGTGGTCGAGATTTGATCGGTAACAAATTGAATCCTGAAAATAAATTATCGAGGAAGAGAGGCACGCCATGACCGAGCCCGCCACCGTCGATCAATTCTCGCCGCTGGTGCGGCGCATCGCTGCGCCCAACGGCAGCGCCATGACCGGCCCCGGCACCAACACCTTCCTGATCGGCCGCGATCGGGTCGCGGTGCTCGACCCCGGTCCCGACTACGAGAGCCACTACCAGGCGATCCTCGCAGCTGGCGCCGGGCGCATCCACTGGGTGGTGGTCACCCACACCCACAAGGACCACTCGCCGCTCGCCGCCCGGCTCGCCGCCGAGACCGGCGCCGAGCTCATCGGTTGCATGCTGCGGCCGAGCGATGAATTCCAGGACACCAGCTTCCAGGTCGCGCGCGATCTCGAACACGGCGAGTGCCTGCGCACCCCGGAATTCACCCTGGAGGCGATCTTCTGCCCCGGCCACGTCGGCAACCATTTCTGCTTCTACCTGCACCAGGACCGGCTGTTGTTTTCCGGCGACCACATCATGGACGGCTCCACTGTGGTCATCCTGCCGCCCTCGGGCGACATGAAGGACTACCTGGATTCCCTGAGCCGCCTGGAGACCTACCCGGCCGTCGGCATCGCCCCCGGCCACGGCAACCTGATCCCTGAGCCCGGCAAGGTGATCGACACTTTGCGCCGCCACCGCCTGATGCGCGAGCAGAAGGTGCTCTCGGCGCTGCGCAAGCTCGGTGCCGGCACCATCCTCGATTATCTGCCCGTGGTCTACGACGACGTCGACCCGAAGCTCCATTTCTACGCCCGCTTTTCACTCTGGGCACACCTGCTCAAGCTCGAACGCGACGGCCTCGCCCGGCGCACCAGCCGCGACGTCGAGTTCGATCACGAGGGCTGGGAGCTGATCGCCGCCTGAATCCGGAACCGGAGCAAAGACCATGGACACTATCTACGACCTCAAGGCCCTGTTCGCCCAGTTCGGCCTGCCCAGCGGCGATGCCGAAATCGCCGAATTCATCGACCAGCACCGCCCGCTCGATCCCAGCGTCAAGCTCGAAGACGCGCCCTTCTGGAACGGAACGCAAAAGCGCTTCCTCGCCGCCGCCATCGAGGAGGATGCCGAATGGGCCGAGGCGGTGGATCAGCTGGATGCGCTGTTGCGGCACTGATCGGAATAGGACGATTCGTCCCCTACGCCTGCTTCTGGGGTTAGCGCCGAGGACTGCGTAGCTGTATCGGTATGGTTGCTTTTTCCCTTCGATGAGCGCCTTGCGGGCTCAGGCGTCAACCCACTCCACTACAGAGCTTCTCGGTCACCGCCAGCAGGCGCTTGCCGATGGCGCGATCGTGGGAGCGGCGCGAGGATTTCGCTTCCTTGCAGCCCACGAAGTATTTGCCGGTGACCTTTTCCAGCTCCGGGGCTCTGGCCAGATGGATGCTGGTGCGCGCGCCCTTTTCCGGCGTGGCGATGAAGGGCGCGAGCCACTCCGGCATGCCGATGTTGGTGGCCACCGCGCCGGGATGGAGCGCGTTGACGGTGACGCCGCTGCCGCGCAGCCGCTCGGCGAGGTCGTAGGTGTAATGGAGCATGGCCAGCTTGGACTGTCCGTAGGCGCGCAGGGTGCTGTACTTCCGCTGGCACTGGAGATCGTCGAAGTCGATGCGCGCGAACTTGTGCAGCATCGACGACACCAGGATCACCCGCGCCGGGGCGCTGTGTCGGAGCCGATCGAGCAGCAGCTCCGTGAGCAGGAAGGGCGCGAGGTGATGGACGGCGAGCTGGATCTCGAAGCCGTCGGCGGAGACTTGGCGCTGTTTGGCCATCAGCCCGGCGTTGTGGATCAGCACATCGAGGCGCGGGTAGCTGGCCTCGATGTCGCGCGCCAGTTGGCGCACGGAGTCGAGCGCGGCGAGGTCGGCGACCAGCAAGCTGATCTGGCCGTTGCCGGTCGCGGCGATCAGTTCGTGGCGCGCGGCCTCGCCTTTGCGGGCGTCGCGGCACACCAGCACCACGCGGGCGCCCAGACGCGCCAGGCCGCGGGCGGTTTCCAGGCCGATGCCGGAATTGGCGCCGGTGATCACGCAGGTCTTGCCTTTCATGGCGGTGTCCCTCTTGGCGGTGGGGCTCAGGGTTGCTCGTACATCTGATCGAACAGGGACGCGGAAAAGCCGTTCATGCGCTCGCCGCCGATGAGGATGATGGGTACGCCGCGGCCGTTCATGCGGTTGTAGTCGCGCCAGCCTTTCTCGCTGGTTTCGACGTCGTACTCGGTGTAGGGGATGCCGCGCTCGGCGAAGTGGGCGCGGGCCTTGCGGCAGAAACCGCAGCGCTGGGTGCTGTAGAGCACGACTTCCTTGGTCTCCGGGCGCGCGTCGGGTTGCACGGACCCGATCAC
Organism: Pseudomonadales bacterium; assembly: GCA_020847115.1. GTDB lineage: Bacteria > Pseudomonadota > Gammaproteobacteria > Pseudomonadales > Porticoccaceae > JAGPUQ01. The sequence goes on from JADLCO010000101.1 coordinate 5,453, forward strand.
ATTGGGCTACGCCTGCGGCCTCGGGCTGGCCGCGCCGCTCTGGGGCCGGTCGCCGAAGTGGACGCGGCCCTGGGCATCGGTCCACTGGTAGATGTCTGCGGCGGTGGCGTTGGCGGCCAGCAGCAGGGTGGAGACGAGGATGGTGAGGCGCATGTCGCCTTCCGTGCAAACCCGGAAGCGGCCAGCTTAGGGCAAAGGGGCAGGGCGGAAAAGTCGCGGGGCGGGCGTGCGGCCGGGGTCTCGGCAGCCGCTGGAGTCAGCCCTTGGGATCGACGAAGCGCACCACCTGCACCTCTGGATCGCGGCTGCGGCCGGCCTGATGCAGGCGTTCCAAGTAGCGCTGCCAGCGCGCCTCGCGTTCGTCCCACAGGCGACGCAGATACTCCCAGCTATAGATGCCGGTGTCGTGGCCGTCGTCGAAGTGGATGAGCAGGGCGTAGCGGCCGGCGGTCTCGATGCGTGCGATCCGCACCTTCGCCTTGCCGTACTGGAGCACTTCCTCGCCGGGGCCATGGCCGCGCACCTCGGCACTGGGGGATTCCACGCGCAGGTACTCGGCGCTCAGCCGGGCCACGGTTCCATCGCCGTAACCCAGGCTCAATTCGTCGCGGGCCTCGTTCAGGATTACGCGCTTCGGAATCATGGTTCGGCCTATTTGGGCGGACTTTGGGGCGGTTTACAAGATAAAGCGGGACAGATCCTGGTCGCGCGCCAGGGTTTCGAGGTTGGCATCGACGAAGCCGGCGTCGATCACCGGCTGCTCGCCGCGCGAGGCGAGGTCGCCAGCATCGAAAGACAGGGCTTCCAGCAGCCGCTCCATCACGGTATGGAGGCGGCGGGCGCCGATGTTCTCGGTTCGTTCGTTGACCTCGAAGGCGATCTCGGCGATGCGGCGGATGCCGTCCTCGGTGAAGTGAATCTGCAGGCCCTCGGTGGCCAGCAGTTCGCGGTACTGCTGGGTGAGGCTGGCATGGGGTTCGGTGAGGATGCGGGCGAAATCGTCGGCGGTGAGGGATTCGAGTTCGACGCGGATCGGCAGGCGGCCCTGCAGCTCCGGGATCAGGTCAGAGGGCTTGGAGAAGTGGAAGGCACCGGAGGCGATGAACAGGATGTGGTCGGTGCGGATCATTCCGTACCTGGTGGATACGGTGCAACCCTCGATCAGCGGCAGCAGGTCGCGCTGCACGCCCTCGCGGGAGACGTCTGCGCCCGCGGTTTCGCCGCGCCGCGCCACCTTGTCGATCTCGTCGATGAACACGATGCCGTGCTGCTCGGCGGCGTGCAGTGCACGCTGCTTGAGGTCGTCGTCGTTGATGAGCTTGGCGGCTTCCTCGTCGGTGAGCAGCTGGAGCGCCTTGGCCACGGTCAGCCGCCGCCGCTTGGTACGGCCACCGGCCATGTTGGCGAACATGCTCTGCAGCTGGCTGGTCATCTCCTCCATGCCCGGCGGCGCCATGATCTCGACCCCGACCGGGGTGGCGCTGACTTCGAGTTCGATCTCGCGATCGTCGAGATCGCCCTCGCGCAGCTTCTTGCGAAACAGCTGCCGGGTGCCGGAATCGCGCGCTTCAGTGGCCGGCGCGCCGTCGCGCGCCGGGGTGAGCAGGGCATCGAGGATGCGCTCCTCGGCGGCGTCGCGGGCACGCGGCTCGACTCGCGCCATCTCCTGCTCGCGCAGCTGCTTCACTGCGATTTCGGCGAGGTCGCGGACGATGGATTCGACATCGCGGCCGACATAGCCCACTTCGGTGAACTTGGTTGCCTCGACCTTGATGAAGGGCGCCTGGGCCAGGCGCGCGAGGCGCCGTGCGATCTCGGTCTTGCCCACCCCGGTGGGGCCGATCATGAGGATGTTCTTGGGTGTGATCTCGGCGCGCAGCTCGGCGTCGACCTGGCTGCGGCGCCAGCGGTTGCGCAGGGCGATGGCGACGGCGCGCTTGGCGGCGGCCTGGCCGATGATGTGGCGGTCCAGTTCGTGGACGATCTCGCGGGGGGTCATGGCGGACATGCGGCAGTGTTCCGGGTCGGGTGGGCGTGGTGTTCAGGTGGTGCCCAGGGTTTCGATGGTGCGCTGATGATTGGTATAGATGCAGATGTCGGCGGCGATGGCGAGGCCGCGCTCGACGATTTCGCGGGCATCCAGTTCGGTATTTTCCAGCAGCGCGCGGGCCGCGGCCTGGGCGAAGGGGCCGCCGGAGCCGATGGCGATCAGGTCCTGCTCCGGCTGGATGACGTCGCCGTTGCCCGTGATGATCAGCGAGGCCTCACGGTCGGCCACCGCGAGCAGGGCTTCGAGTCGGCGCAGGATGCGGTCGGTCCGCCAGTCGCGCGCCAGCTCCACGGCGGCCCGCACCAGGTTGCCGCGGTGCTCCTGGAGCTTCGCCTCGAAGCGCTCGAACAGGGTGAAGGCATCGGCGGTACCACCGGCGAAGCCGGCGATCACCTGATCGTTGTGCAGCCGGCGCACCTTGCGGGCATTGCCCTTCATCACGGTGTTGCCGAGGGTGACCTGGCCATCGCCGCCGATGGCGACCAGGCCATTGCGACGCACGGAAAGGATAGTCGTCCCGCGATACTGTTCCACAGAGTTGCTCCTGGCCGATTTTCACAAGGTGGGGGCGCGGGGGCGGTAATTCAACGCGTGCCATCCGGTCGAGATCCGCCACTTGCCTTGGCCGCCATCGGCGCGCTGGGTACACTGCGCGAAATTTTTCGGACCCCGCCCGTTGCCAGCACCCGATCGATCCGACCCGGCACGGCCGGCACGTCAAAGGGGGCTGCTGCGCTCCAGCCTTACGGTCGGCGCCATGACCGGGCTGTCGCGGGTGGCGGGGCTGGTCCGGGACATGGTACTGGCGCGGGTGTTGGGTGCCGATGCCCTGGCCGATGCCTTCTTCGTCGCCTTCAAACTGCCCAATTTCCTGCGCCGGCTGTTCGCCGAGGGGGCGTTCAGCCAGGCCTTCGTGCCGGTGCTGGCGGAGTATCGCGAGCGGGGTTCCCACGCCGCGGTGCGCGAGCTGCTCGACCGCGTCGCTGGCACCCTGGGCATGGCGCTGCTGGGCCTGACGCTGCTCGCCACCCTGGGGGCGCCGCTGCTGGCGTGGCTGTTCGCGCCGGGGTTCGCCGCCGATCCCGAGCAGTTCGCGGCCACCATCGAACTGATCCGGATCACCTTTCCCTATCTGCTGTTCATTTCCCTCGCCGGTTTCGTCGGCTCGGTGCTGAACAGCTACGATCGCTTCGCCATCCCGGCCTTCACTCCAATATGGCTGAACCTGAGCATGATCGCCGCGGCGCTGTTTGCCGTCGCGCATGCCTACAGTCCGGCCCACGCCCTGGCCTGGGGCGTGTTCGCCGCCGGCGCCATCCAACTGGTGTTTCAGTTGCCGTTCGTGGCCCGCATCGAGCTGCTGCCGCGCCCGCGCCCGGGTTGGCATCACCCCGGCGTGCGGCGGGTACTGAAGCTGATGGCGCCGGCGCTGTTCGGGGTCTCGGTGAGCCAGATCAACCTGCTGCTGGATACCGTGATCGCATCCTTTCTGCCCGAGGGCAGCGTGTCCTGGCTGTACTACTCGGATCGCCTGGTGGAGCTGCCTCTGGGCGTGTTCGGGGTGGCGGCGGCGACCGTGATCCTGCCCCGGCTGTCGCGCCTACACAGCGGCGCGGCGCCGGCGCAGTTTCGCCAAACCCTCGACTGGGGACTGCGCTTCGTGCTGTTGATCGCGGTGCCGGCGACGGTGGCGCTGGTGATCCTCGCCGCGCCGGTGCTGACCACGCTGTTCTACGACGGCGACCGCATCGATCGCCATGACATCGCCATGGCGGTGGCCAGTCTGCGTGCCTTCGTGCTGGGGCTGATCGCCTTCATGTGCATCAAGGTGCTGGCCTCGGGCTATTTCGCGCGCCAAGACACGCGCACGCCGGTGGTCATCGGTATCACCGCCATGGTGGTGAACATGGGCCTGAACCTGCTGCTGGTATTTCCCCTGCACCATTATTTCCGGCTCGGCCACGCCGGTCTGGCGCTGTCCACGGCGCTTGCGGCCTGGGTCAATGCCGGGCTGCTGCTGCGCGGGCTGTGGCGTGCGGAGGTCTATCGGCCGGGCCGCGACTGGTTGCGCTTTGGTGGGGCGCTGACCGGGGCCAATCTGGCCATGGCCGCCGCTCTGCTGGGCGCGCTGGCTCTGGTGGACGACTGGACGGCGCTCGCCTTCCTGCCCCGCGCCGCGGCGCTGGCGGGTTGCTGTGGCGCCGGGCTGGTGGCCTATGTCGCCGGGCTGTGGCTGGGCGGTTTCCGGGTGCGTCACCTGCGCCTGCAACAGCGGTGAGCCGGCGCCGCCGGAGCGTTCATCGCCTCGGTGCCGCGGTATATACTTCCGGCCTTTCGATCGCAGGGCGAAAGCGGGGGCGGCGGGCGCCTGAGCCCGGGGTCTTCGCGGGTATTTCCAGGTGGCGAGCAAGGCAAAGGATTTTCTCATCCGCGGGTTGCACAACCTGCGCCCGGAGCATCGCGGCGCGGTCGCCACCGTGGGCTCCTTCGACGGCATTCACCTCGGTCACCAGGCGATCCTGGGCCAGCTCAAGGAGCGCGCCGTCTACTACCGGGCGAGCTCGGTGGTGATGATGTTCGAGCCCCAGCCGCGCGAATATTTCGCCCGCGAGCAGGCGCCGGCCCGATTGATGCGCATCCGCGAAAAGGTCGAGGCGCTGGCGGTGACCGGGGTCGACCGGGTGTTCTGCCTGCAGTTCAACCGCGCGCTGCGCAGCCTCTCCGCCCAGGAGTTCGTCGAACGGGTGCTCGTCGGCGGGCTCGGCATCAGGTGCCTGGTGGTGGGCGACGATTTCCACTTTGGCCGTGATCGCAGCGGCGACTATGAAATGCTGGTGCGCATGGGCGCCAGACACCGGTTCGAGGTGCTGGAGACCCACAGCATCCAGATGGGCGGTGAGCGCATCAGCAGCACCCGCATCCGCCGCGAGCTGGAGCAGGGCCGCTTTGCCGAAGCCGCGAAGCTGCTCGGCAGACCGTTCCGCATCACCGGCCGCGTGGTCTATGGCCAGCGCCTGGGCACCCAGCTCGGCGTGCCCACCGCCAACCTGAACCTGCATCGCTACCGGGCGCCGCTCACCGGCGTGTTTGCGGTGGAAGTCCACCTGCCGGATCGTCGCGTGCGCGGCGTGGCCAATGTCGGTGTGCGGCCCACGGTGGGCGATCTGGTCAAGCCGGTGCTGGAGGTCCATCTGCTCGATTGGCAGGGTGATCTCTACGGCCGCCGCATCCAGGTCGAGTTCAAGCACAAATTGCGGGAAGAGCTGCGCTTCGCCTCCATCGAAGAGCTGGCGGCGCAGATCTACGACGACATCGCCGCGGCGCGGCGGTTTTTTGCAGCTACCGAGGAGTCCGGGCAGGCCGCCGCGCTATGACCGATAACCGCGCTATGACCGATTACAAGGCCACCCTGAATCTGCCCAACACCAGCTTTCCGATGAAGGCCAACCTGGCCCAGCGCGAGCCTGCCATCCTGCAGCACTGGCAGGAGCAGGACCTGTACGGGGCCATCCGCACCGCGCGCGCCGGGCGCCCGAAATTCATCCTCCACGACGGTCCGCCCTACGCCAACGGCGACATCCACATCGGCCACGCGGTCAACAAGGTCCTCAAGGATATCATCGTCAAGGCGCGCACCCTGGCAGGCTACGACGCACCCTATGTGCCGGGCTGGGACTGCCACGGCCTACCCATCGAGCACCAGGTGGAACAGAAGTGGGGCAAGGTCGGGACCAGGCTCGATGCCCGCGCCTTTCGCGCCAAGTGCCGCGAGTACGCGGCGGGCCAGATCGAGCGCCAGCGCCGCGATTTCATCCGCCTGGGCGTGCTCGGCGACTGGGAGCATCCCTACCTGAGCATGGATTTCCGCTACGAGGCCGACATCGTCCGCGCCCTGGGGCGGGTCGCCGCCAATGGCCATCTGGTGCGCGGCTACAAGCCGGTGTACTGGAGTGTGGTCGGCGCCTCGGCATTGGCCGAGGCCGAGGTCGAATACCACGACAAGACCTCGTTCGCGATCGACGTCGCCTTTCCGGTGGCCGATCTCGACGGTTTTGCCGGCGCGCTGGGCGGATCGCCGGGCGAGGGCCTGCCCGGCGAAGGAGACGTCGCGGTCGCGATCTGGACCACCACGCCCTGGACCTTGCCCGCCAACCAGGCGGTGGCGCTCAATCCCGATCTCGACTACGCCCTGGTGCAGATGCGCACCGCCGCCGGGCCGCGGCGCCTCTTGGTGGCACGCGAGCTGGTCACGGCGGTGGCCGCGCGCATCGGTGCCGATGGCGCCGAGGTGCTCGCGCAGTGCAAGGGCAACGCCCTGGAGCGGCTGCGGCTGCGCCATCCGTTCTACGATCGCGAGGTGCCGATCGTGCTCGGAGGCCACGTCACTCTGGACGCCGGCACCGGCGCCGTGCACACCGCGCCCGATCACGGCGTCGACGATTTCAACGTCTCCACCCGCTACGGCATCGGCACCCTGAACTACCTCGACGACCATGGCGTGTTTCGCGACGGCGTGGAGTACTTCGCCGGCCAGCACGTCTACAAGGTCGATGAGCCGATCATCGCGCTGCTGCGGGAGCGTGGGGCGCTGCTCGCCTGTGAAAAGATCGCGCACAGCTACCCGCACTGCTGGCGCACCAAGACGCCCTTGATCTTCCGCGCCACCCCGCAGTGGTTCATCGGCATGCACGAGCGCGGCCTGCTCGACGCTGCCTTCGCCGAAGTGGCGAAGGTCGCCTGGTATCCCGACTGGGGCCGCGCGCGCATGGAGGCCATGCTCGGCAACAGCCCCGACTGGTGCATTTCCCGCCAGCGTACCTGGGGCGTGCCCATCGCGCTGTTCGTCGACCGCGAAACCGGCGTTCCGCATCCTGACACCTCGCGGCTGATCGAGGCGGTCGCGCTGCGGGTGGAGCAGGGCGGCATCGACGCCTGGTACGACCTCGACCCCGCGGAACTGCTGGGCGCCGAGGCCGGGCGCTACACCAAGGTCACCGATACCCTGGACGTCTGGTTCGATTCCGGGGTCAGCCACGCCGCGGTGCTGGAGCGCCGCCCGGAGCTTCGCTATCCCGCGGATCTGTACCTGGAGGGTTCCGACCAGCACCGCGGCTGGTTCCAGTCCTCGCTCAAGGCGGCGATCGCCATCCATGGCAGTGCGCCCTACAAGGCGGTGCTCACCCACGGCTTCACCGTCGATGCCCAGGGCCGCAAGATGTCCAAATCCCTGGGCAACGTGGTGGCGCCCCAGCAGGTGATCAACGAACTGGGCGCCGACGTGCTGCGCCTGTGGGTCGCGGCCACCGATTTCAGCGGCGAGCTGTCGGTGTCGGACGAAATCCTCAAGCGCACGGCGGATTCCTACCGCCGCATCCGGAATACCTTGCGCTATCTGCTCGCGAATCTCGAGGGCTTCGATCCCGCCCGGGACAGCGTGCCCTTCGCCCAGATGCTGCACCTCGACCGCTGGGCCGTGGATCGCGCGCGCCTCGTGCAGGACGAAATCCAGGCGCGCTACCTGGATTACGGCTTTCATCACATCTACCAGAAACTGCACCAGTTCTGCGTCGCCGACCTGGGCGGCTTCTACATCGACATCATCAAGGACCGCCAGTACACCTGCCAGCGCGACAGCCAGGCGCGGCGCTCGGCGCAGACCGCGCTGTACCAGATCGCCGAGGCACTGGTGCGCTGGATCGCGCCCATCCTGAGCTTCACCGCCGAGGAAGTCTGGCAGGCCCTGCCCGGCGAGCGCGCGGCCTCGGTGCAGCTGGCCGAGTGGTTCGAGCTGCCGCGGCTGGGCGCCGGCGAGCATTTCTCGCGCGACGACTGGGCGCAGATCATGCGCGTCAAGGAAGCGGTCAACCGCGAGTTGGAAACCCAGCGCAATGCCGGCTTGGTGCGCGGCTCCCTGGAGGCGGAAGTCGAGCTCTATGCCGATGCCGAACTGGCCGCGGTATTGGCCAAGCTGGGCGACGAACTGCGCTTCGTGCTGCTGACCTCGGCGGCGCGGGTGCAGCCGCTGGCGGCGGCGGGCACGGCGCGGGACACGGCGCTGGCGGGGCTGAAGCTGGCACTGGTGCCTTCGGAGCACGCCAAGTGCGTCCGCTGCTGGCACCATCGCGACAGCGTCGGTCAGTGCGCCGAACATCCGCAATTGTGCGACCGCTGCGTGACCAACGTCATCGGCAGCGGCGAGCGCCGCGAGGCGGTCTGAGTGGCGACCGCGAGTGCCGTCGGCGAGCGCGCAATCGCCAGAGTCTTGTGCTGGTACGCGCTGGCGGTGCTGGTGGTCGCGCTCGACCAATGGACCAAGGTGCTGGCCGAAGACCTGCTGCGGTATGGGGAACCCTGGGTGATCACGGGGTTTTTCAACCTCACCCTGCTCTACAACAAGGGCGCCGCGTTCAGCCTGTTGAGCGACGCCGGCGGCTGGCAGCACTGGCTGTTCAGCGGCATCGCCGCAGTGGTGGGCTTGGTGCTCGCGGTGTGGCTGTACCGGCTGCCGCGCGATGCCCGCCTGGAGCCGCTGGCGCTCGCCCTGGTGCTGGGCGGCGCCTTGGGCAATCTGATCGACCGGCTGCGCCTGGGCCATGTGGTCGATTTCATCCAGCTCCACTATCGCGAGCTGTACTGGCCGGCGTTCAACCTCGCCGACTCCGCCATCACCCTGGGTGCCGGGCTGCTGATCCTGCTGATGTTGCGCCGCAGTGAAGGCGGAGCAAATGAAGAACGCTGAAATGAATGCCGAAAGGAGCGCAGATAACGGTGCCGAGGCACTCGCCATTGCCATCGGTTCCACGGTGACCCTGAATTTTGCTATCGAACTCGAAGATGGATCGGGGGTGGACGGCAATTTCGACCGTGCGCCCGCGCGCTTGCAGATTGGCGACGGCACCTTGCCCGAAGGCTTCGAGCGCTGCCTGCTGGGGTTGCGCGCGGGCGACGAGCGCCGCTTCCCGCTGCGTCCCGAACAAGCGTTCGGTCTTGGCAGTCCGGCCAATGTCATGACCCTGCCTCGGCAGCGCTTTGCCGCCGACCTGGATCCCGAGCCCGGATTGGTGGTCGATTTCGCCACCCCTGCGGGCCACCTGCCGGGCGTGATCCAGACGGTCGAGGGTGATCGCATCGTGATCGATTTCAATCATCCGCTGGCCGGGCGTCCGCTGATCTTCGCGGTGGCGATCTGTTCCGTGGCCATGGCGTCGCCGTGAAGCTGCGCCTCGCCAATCCACGCGGCTTCTGCGCCGGTGTCGATCGCGCCATCGAGATCGTGGAACGGGCGCTGGACTGCTTTGGGACGCCGATCCACGTGCGTCACGAGGTGGTCCACAACAAGCATGTGGTGGAGAGCCTGCGCCGGCGCGGTGCGGTATTCGTCGAAGAAGTGGACGAGGTGCCCGCCGGCGCGACGCTGATCTTTAGCGCCCACGGTGTGTCCCGTGCGGTACGCGAAGCCGCCGAGCAGCGCGGGTTGCGGGTGTTCGACGCGACCTGCCCGCTGGTCACCAAGGTGCACATCGAAGTCGCCGCTCACGCCCGCGAGGGCCGCGACTGCGTCCTCATCGGCCACCGCGGCCATCCCGAGGTCGATGGCACCATGGGCCAGTACCAGAGTGAAACCGGCCGTATCCATCTGGTCGAGGACGAGGCCGACGCACTCACCCTGCAGGTCGCGCAGCCCGGCAATCTCGCGTACGTCACCCAGACCACGCTGTCCATGGACGATACCGCGCGCATCGTCGCGGTGCTGCGCGCGCGCTTTCCGGCTATCACCGGGCCGCGCAAGGACGACATCTGTTACGCCACCCAGAATCGCCAGGATGCGGTCAAGCAGTTGGCACTCGAATGCCAGCTGGTGCTGGTGGTGGGCTCGCCCAACAGCTCCAACTCCAATCGTCTGCGCGAACTGGCCGAGCGCTGCGGCGCGCGGGCGCATCTGATCGACAGCGCCACCGAGATCGATCCGGCGTGGTTGGAAGGCGTCGCCGGCGTCGGCGTCACCGCCGGCGCCTCGGCGCCGGAGCAGCTGGTGCGCGAAGTGGTGGCGCGACTCGGCGAACTGGGGGCCGCTGTAGTCGCGGAAGATGATGGCATTCGCGAGGACATCCGCTTCTCGCTGCCTGCCGGGTTGCGTTGAGGGGTCGTTGTTTCGCCCCCGGGGAGCGGACCATGGACGCCGAACACCCGATCCACGAACTGATTCACGAGCACCATCCGGCCGAAAGCCGGCAGCGATCACTGGCGGTCGTTCAGTTGGCGAACCAGCAACAGGGTATGAGGATCATCCTGGTGGGGTGCCAGGCGAAAGCCGAAATCCCGCGCCAGGGCGCGCATGCGGTGGTTTTCGTAGAGAACATCAGCGGCGAGCTGTTCGACGCCGGCCCGTTCGGCGATACGCAGCAGGCGCTGCAGGAGGGCCGTACCGAGACCCTTTCCCTGCCAGGCGTCGGCCACCGCGATGCCCAGATCGGCGGCAGTGTCGCCCTTGGGGCGCGCCCAGCGGGCGACGGCGATCTGGCGCTCGCCCGCGCCGTCGGGCACGCAGGCGATCAGCGCCATCTGGTCCGGATAGTCGAGGTGGACGAAGCGCTCGGCCATTTCCGGGGTGAGCGCGGGCAGGGCGCTGTGGAAGCGCAGATAGCGGGAGGTGGGCGACAGCCCGCGCACGAAGGCTTCCTCAATGGCGCGATCCTCCGGCCACAGGGTGCGCACCGTGATCGGGGTGCCGGCGAGGGTGATCTGCTCGCGGTAGTCCGGCGGTCGCACGGCGCTGCTCCCCTGCGCTGAAACCGGGGCTGGTCCGGCGCTATTTTTTCTCGACCTTCTCCACCGGCAGCCCGGCCTGGGTCCAGGCCTCGAAACCGCCGCCGATGTGGCACACGGGAGTCAGCCCCATGCGCTGCACCTGCTGGGTGGCCAGTGCCGACCGGTGGCCCTTGGCGCAGTAGAAGACGAAGCGTTTGCCGGACGAAAACAGGTCGCGGTGATACTCGCTGTCGGGATCGACCCAAAATTCCAGCATGCCGCGCGGGGCGTGGAAGGCGCCGGGGATCTTGCCGTCCCGTTGCAGTTCGCGGATGTCGCGCAGGTCCACGATCTGGGTGGCGGGATCGTCGAGGGCGGCCCGAGCCTGGGCGAGGTCCAGGGTCTCGATTTCGCTCATGGCCTGGTCGACCAGTTGCTTGACGCCGATTTTCATAGTGCCTCCGGACAGAAGTGGCGAAACGCCTCTGATGGTACCCGATTCGTCGGGTTCGAAAGACCCGCAGTCACGGGGCCGGGCTGGTAGACTCCGGCGCAGCATTCAGGGGAGGAACACCATGGAATACCGCAAGCTGGGCGACACCGATCTCGACGTCAGCCTGATCTGCCTGGGTACCATGACCTGGGGCCAGCAGAACAGCCTCGACGATGCCCTGCAACAGCTCGACTACGCGCTGGCGCAGGGGGTGAACTTCATCGACACCGCCGAGATGTACCCGGTGCCGCCGCGGGCCGAGACCCAGGGCCGCACCGAGGAGTGCATCGGCGAATGGTTCGCGCGCCGCGGCACCCGCCAGCGGGTGATCCTGGCGACCAAGGTGTCCGGCCGCTCCGATGCCCAGGGCGACTGGAAGCATCTGCGCGGTGGCCCGGAGCTGAGCCGCGCGCACATCCGCCAGGCGGTGCGGGATTCGCTCAAGCGCCTGCGCACGGATTACATCGACCTCTACCAGGTGCACTGGCCCGAGC
>JADLCO010000102.1 GCA_020847115.1 Pseudomonadales bacterium
GCCGCGCACCGTCACCGCGACCTTCGCGCTCCGGACCTACACCATCACCGCCAGCACGGGCGCGGGAGGCACGATCAGCCCCGTCGGCGCCGTCAGCGTCAACCACGGCGCGGACCAGGCCTTCACCCTCACGCCCGGCGCCAACTACCACGTCGCCGATGTCCTGGTGGACGGCGTCTCCGCCGGCGCCGTGACCAGCCACACCTTCGTCAACGTCACCGCCAACCACACCATCGCCGCCAGCTTCGCCCTCGACGGTCCGCCACCGGACCCCGCAGATCCCACGATCATACAATTCCGCTAGGCATCGCCGCCTGGGGAGCTAGACACGGCGTCTTAAGTCCACTGTAGGGGGCGACTTAGGGCGTCGTGTGCAGCATGCAATCGTCGTTTGTTATACCGAGCCCACGGGGCGAGGGATCTCAGGCGCCGCCACGTACCGCCCGTCTCATCGATCCAGCCGAATTGTGAGAATCTTCTTCGGCCCGGCGGCAAAGCGCACGGCGCGGCCACGCACCGCGAGCCGCTGCGTTGGCTGCTCCAGCAGGTCCGTGAGTGCCGCCCGCTTGAACCCGAAGGTCGCGCGCAGCTCGCCCGTGACCGCCCTCCCGGTAGGATTCCACACGCGCACGATAACCGCACGCCCCTGCTCGGCCGTCTTGATCGTGGATACCGCCAGCGGTGCACTCACGCTCAATAACGTGCCGGTGGGCGGCAGGTTCCGCGGCGCTTGTGGCCGGGCCCGCATGATCGCCTTCAACTCGGGCGACGGCGTGATGACCTCCGTACCCACGGATGGTGCCGGTTGCGGCGGATTGGACTCGCTATACGGCGGCAGCGCCGTCGCGGCCACCGCTTCACCCGTTGCCGGCCGCGTGTAGGCAGGCAACGGCAGCTTATAGCGATCGATGTCCCCATGCACGCTGACCGGCGGCGCCCCGCGTTCTGGCGAGAAAGGCAGCAAGGCGTACTCCATGATCAACTCACCCAGCAGTAGGCTGTCTCGCGTCTTCTCAAAGAACAGATGCTCGACGAATCCGCGGAATAGCGTCAGCGCGATGGGCCGATCGGCCTTGTCCTGCACGGCCGCTTCGTACAGCCCCTTGGTGAGCACCGCCAGCCCCGCGCGCCGATCGCACGCCGCCACGATGTTCTTGATCGGACACTCCTCGCGGTCGTGCTCGTTCCACCCTTCGGTCGCGCGCAGCTTTACCGGCCGCTTCACCAGGTCGAACGCCGTGTCACCATACCAGGCGTCGGTGCGGCGGTTGGTCGGGAAGATCGCCCGCAACCGGTGGCAGCGCGCCGTGTTGTTGACCGTCGTGCGGCAGTCCACGCGGCGACTGCCCGCGTGCAGGGTGAAGACCGTCTCGATCGGCAGGACCACCGTTTCGCGGCTGCGGGTGGTTTCCGTCTTGCGTTGATTCGACACCGCCACCGTCGTCACCAGGTCGGCCGGCACGCGCAGCGTAAGCGACACTTTCAGCGACGCCGTCAGCGAGCTGACCTGCACCAGCGCGACGCGTACCTTGCCGCGCGCCCGCGCATCGGTGCTTCGAACTACCACATCCTTGGTCGGATAGATGTGGTTCCACCCATCGCCCATGTCGCCGCAGTCTTCAAACTCATGAATGCCGCGGTACCAGGTCCGCGTCCCCTTGTCGTAGAGATCGATGCGGCCGTCCGGGCGCGCCACGAGGCGCACGCACTCGTTCTCCAGCACGCCGCGCGCAGCATCGGCCTTGACCCGCGGCCGTTTGGCGCGCGGCACCTTGCCCGTCGCGGCACGGTACGCGATGCGCCAGGTCCGGTACCCCAGCGCCGGCACGGCATCCGCCAACGCCACATGGAAGCGGTCTACGGCATGTTCCCGCCGCACCGAAATGGCCGGGGTGTAGCCCGGCTCCTTGTACGTTAACGGCGCGGGGCGCACGGCACGCTCGACCTGAATCACGTCGCACGCCACCGGTCGCCCCGCATCATCCAGCAGGACCGGCGCCAGGCCCTGCGCGGCTTTCTCCGCCACAAGCTTCGCGGGCAGCTCAAACGCCAGTCGCGTCACCGGCCCGGTCGGCGCGATGCCGGCGTTGAACACCGTCACGATCGCATCCGCCGCGCGGAACGGCGCGGGATCGATGCAGCCGATGACGGCCTGCGCACTGTCGTCCAGCGAATCGCCGGCCAGCAGACGGCATTGATCGAAGCGGTAGACCATGTCGCGGTGCGCCTGGTCGATCGAGCAACCGCAGATGGAATCGTGCGGATGATTGAGGAAGAGATACTGCCAGGCGCGATCGAGGTAGTTCCGCTGCGGTTCACCACCGACAAGTGACGCCCAGGCGTTGAGCGGTTCCGCCAGGCGCCCGAGCAGGATCTCCTGCGCATCATTGGCCTGCTTGAGGGGCAGCCGGCTCGAACCGGTTCCGTTGGTGAGCCCGTTCCAGTTGCCGGTCTTCGACGGCACGCGCAGTTCGCTCACAAATCGCTGGCGGCCGCGCGCCCAATCCTTGCCCAGCGCCTTTCGCAGGGCGGCCAGGTACTCGGGCAGCGAGGCGTGCACCGCGTGGGTCTGTTCGAACATCCCGTTCATCCGCTCGATCACCTCGGGCGTGTCCCACTTTGCCGGCTCGTGGTCGTTGCCATCCAAGCCCAGCAGAATCTTCGTCGAGGCCAGCCCGAGCTTGCGCCGTTCATAATGCCGGATCTCGTCCGCGCTGCGGTAACGCATCTGCAGGACATCCTGGTAGCCGAACCAGGGGTGCGCCTTGAGCATGAGCGTCACCGTGCCGTCCGCGCCCTCCCACACCATCTCCGTCTGCTCGCCCTCCGTGCAGGGCGTCCCGTGATGAATGAACGCGCTGTCGAGCCCGAACCCCGCCAGAATCTGCGGCATCTGCGAAATGTGGCTGAAGACATCGCTCACCCAGCCGATCGGCATCGGCTTGGTGCCCCACTCGCCGCAATGGCGGTGGCCCAGTTGAAGATTGCGGATCAGGCTCTCGCCGGAAAGATGGCACTCATCCGGCATGGTGAACCACGGCCCCACCAGCACGCGGCCGGAGGCAAGGTGGCGCGCCAGCCGCGCCCGGTTCTGCGGCTTGATCTCCACGTAGTCGCACAGCACGGACGTCTGACCGTCGAGATGGAAGAAGCGAAAGGACTTACGCCGCTCGAGCAGGTCCATCATCGCATCGATCTGAAACACCAGCCGCCGGCGGTAGCCCTGGAAGGCCTGGTACCACTCACGATCCCAATGCGTGTGGCTGACGACGAACATCGTAAAGGGCTTTTGTTTTTTCATGGTGTCGTA
>JADLCO010000103.1 GCA_020847115.1 Pseudomonadales bacterium
GGCATCATCACCCCGGTCAAGGAAATCGGCGATACCAGCCTCGCCGAGTACATGAAAGTGGTCAACGTCAACCAGGTCGGCGTGTTCCTGGGCATGCGCGAAGTGATCGAGCCGATGAAGCAGGCCGGCGGCGGTTCCATCGTCAACATCGCCTCCATCGACGGGCTGATCGGCATGTACGGCGCCACCGCCTACTGCGCGACCAAGTTCGCGGTGCGCGGCATGACCAAGGTGGCGGCCCTGGAACTGGGCAAGTACGGCATCCGGGTCAATTCCCTCCATCCCGGCGGCGTGCAGACCAAAATCCTGTTCGACACCGGGCTGACCATGGATGAGGCAGTCGAGGCCTTCAAGCGCATGCCGCTGGGCCGCATCGGCCAGCCCGAGGAAATGGCCACCCTGGCCGCCTACCTGGCTTCGGACGACTCATCCTACTCCACCGGTTCGGAATTCATCGCCGATGGCGGCCTTACCGCCGGCTTCTCACTGGGTTGAGCTGAAGAGTCAATGATCGCCGCAAACCCGCCGCTCGGCGGGTTTGTCGTTTTTACGCCAACCGTCTTTAACCGCAATAGAGCAAGGGGGATACCGTCATGAGCGATCTCAACGGCAAGGTAGCGCTGATCACCGGAGCGGCGCGCGGCCAGGGCGCCGCCGAGGCGCGGCTGTTCGCCCAGCGCGGCGCCAAGGTGATGTTATGCGACCTGCTCGACGCCGAGGGCCAGGCCGTAGCCGCCGAAATCGGCCCCAATGCCGCCTACCTGCACCTCGACGTCAGCAGCGAAAGCGGCTGGAAACAGGTGGTCGAGGCCACGGTCGAAAAGTTCGGCAAACTCGACGTGCTGGTCAACAACGCCGGCATCGTCAAGGTCACGGCGCTCGAAGCATGCCCGCTACAGGAGTACCTGCAGGTCATCCAGGTCAATCAGGTGGGAGTGTTCCTCGGCATGCGCGCGGTCGTCGAGCCGATGAAACAGGCAGGCGGCGGCGCCATCGTGAACATCTCCTCCATCGACGGCCTGATTGGCATGACCGGCGGCACCGCGTATTGCGCCAGCAAGTTCGCGGTGCGGGGCATGGCCAAGGTGGCGGCTCTGGAACTGGGCAAGTACGGCATCCGGGTCAATTCCATTCACCCCGGCGGCATCCTCACGCCGATGGTTACCGGCGCCGGGTTGAACGCCGAAATGGCCGGCGAGATCTTCGGCAAGGCGCCCCTCCGGCGCATCGGGCAGCCGGAAGAGATCGCCACCCTCGCGGCCTACCTGGCTTCGGATGATGCCTCCTACTCCACCGGCTCCGAGTTCATCGCCGACGGCGGTCTGACCGCCGGCTTCGCCCTGGAAGCCTGAACCCCTCGCAAAAGACACCCATAAAAAAAGCGCCCTTGCGGGCGCTTTTTTTGTACCGACCAAAACCAATCAGGGCAGATTGAGCTTCGCCAGGGCGACGCGGTCGACCACCGGAGCGCGCTTGGTGCCCGGAGCGAGCTTGACCGAGCCCGGCGTACGGTCGAAAGGTCCAAACAGCTCCTGCTCCTTACCGAAGGCGCGGATCGCCGGCAGCACTTCCTTGCCGAGCAATTCCACGCTGCGCAGCCGATCCTTGTCGCTAACGGTGCCCTGTACCGCGAACACCGTGAACACGCCGGGGCGGATCACGCTGAGGATGTCGGTGATCTTCTTGATGCAGGTCTGCGGGCTGCCGACCACCACCTGCAGGTTTTCCTGCACCTTCTCGTAGCCGCGGATCAGCTTCTGGCGCAGCTCGTCGTAGGCCGAAGCGTCCCACGAGTCGTCCCGGCCGGCCATCATCTTGGCTTTGGACACACCCAGCCAGCTGCCGCCCGGCTGGGTGGCCAGCATGCGGATCGCGGCCTTGGAGTTATAGCCCGGCGGCAGGGTGTGTTCGGGGCGCGAGAAGGCATTCTGACCGCCGCCGTAGATGAAGCCCTTGCCGATTTCCTGGGCTTTCTCGTCGGTGTCGGCACAGAACACGGGCAGCAGATAGCCGAAGTTCTCCGGACCGGCCTGATAACCCAGTTCGGCGGCCTTGTCGGCATACATGTCCCACATGTCGCAGGTCGGCCCCAGCGCGGTGCCCAGACCCAGGTAGGGATAGCGCTTCTCGGCACACCAGAGAATGGTCTCGGGGCTCAGTACGCCGGGAATCCACTGTTGGGGTACCGGCTTCTGGTAGGGCTTGACCCAGGGGTTCACATGGCGATAGTGAAAGTGCTTGCCTTCGTACCGCCAGGGCCCTTCGCGGGTCCAGGCCTGCATGATGAACTCATGGGCCTCGTTGAACATCTCGCGGTTGTAGGCCGGGTTGGCATTGTTGAAGAACTGCTCGCTGCCGGCGCCGCGCACCCACCCGGATACCAGGCGGCCGCGGGAAATGATGTCGATGGTGGCCAGCTCTTCGGCGGCGCGCAGCGGGTGCTTGATCACCGGCAGCGGCGTGCCGATCAGCACGATTTTCACCTTGGAGGTGATGCGGGCCAGGATCGCCGCTTCGGTGGTCAGCACATTGCCGGAACAGAAGGGGTTGCCGTGGTGCTCGTTGAGAGCAACGGCGTCAAACCCCACTTCTTCGCAGTAGCAGGCTTCGTCGAGATAGAAGTTGTAGTCGTGGGCCGATTTCTCGGCATCGAAATACTTGTTGGAAACCCCGAAGAAGGCGCGGTTCTGCAGCACCGGCTCCTCGGGAATGTAGCGCATCGGGCGCTCGGTAAAGTGTGCGATTTGCATGGCTCAGGAACCTCCGTAACCGTTAGGACAGAACTTTTTTGACGGCGGCGACAAACGCGTCTTTTTTCTCGATCTCCGGCCGGTGACCCGCACCGTCGATAGTCACGACCTCGGCCTGCGGCAGCGCTTCCTTGTACTTGCGGATGCAGTCCTGGGGTACGATGCCGTCTTCCTTGCCGCGGATCAACACCGTCGGCAACTTGGCATTGGCGGCACTGCGCAGCAGCCAGGGCAGGCTGGGATTGAACATGTAGGGCTCCCAGCCGATGCGCGCGCTCTCGGCGCGAGCATCTTCGAACAGTTCGAACTGCTCCGGCGTCATCTCACCACCGTAGATGTTGGTGAACTCGTTCTCCTGGCTGGCGACACTGGCGCGCAGATAGGTGTTGATGGTGCAGGCGAACATGTCGTAGATCTCGCCCTGATCGGGCTTGATACCCATCGGGCCCACCAGGGTCAGGCTGTTCAGCTGCTCCGGATTGGCCGCAGCCATTTCGGCGGCGATGTAGCCGCCCGCCGAGAAGCCCAGCAGATCGACCTTGCCGAGGTTCAGCTCGCGGATCATGTTCTGGTAGAAGTTGGCGATGTCGCGGTGGCGCCAGGCCCAGTCCAGACGGGCAGATTTGCCGAAGCCGGGCTGCAGCGGAATGATCAGTTCGCGCACCTTGGCGAGCTCCTCGTTCCAGCCCATCCAGCCGGTATAGCCCATCTCATCGTGCAGCACGACCAAGGGCTTGCCTTGTCCGCCCCGCACCAGGACGAGTTCGCTGCCCGCGACGTTAACGGTTTGTTCTTTCCAGGTGGTCAATGTCTTCCCCTCGCTATGGTCTGGATTTGAAGTGGATAACGGGCCGCTGGGGCCCTGTCGGTTCGGAAATCATTGTCGGTTCAGAAATCATTGTCCCGGCGACTGCGCGGCCAAGTCGGCAGCACTGCGAACGCGAACCCGCCGCATGCCCCCGACCGCCACGACGGGCAGCCCATGAACTGGGTCGATTCAAGCACAAAGCGGAATGACCGAGCAACCGCTTTGTCGCGCTCCGCTTGGCCTGCATCAAGTCGGCGGCGGCGCCCGCCGATCTGACCACCGAGCCGAAATTACGGTGATTTATCCACCAGTTAGATTTGACACTCGGCCGGATATATCGTCAAATTTCTGCCCCTGCTCCGCCGGGCGCCGGATCGCTGGTCGCCTGGCGCAGGGCATCCCGTTTCCCACCCGAGTTTCCGGAACCATGCACTTGCGACGGACCCTGCCTACGCCTACTGGGCGCATCGGATTCCGCCTGTTGCCTTGGTTGGTCGTCGCGCTGAGCATGACCGCCTGTGGCGAAAGCCGCGACGCCCCCTCTGCCACGCCACCACAGGTGCGTAAGGTGGCTGTCACCGCGGCGCCGGCCCAGGTGCTTGACGCCACGGTGACCGAGCGCTCGGTGGGCGTGCTCGAGAGCCTGGTGATCCCGGAGATCGCCGCCGAAGTGGAAGGCCGGATCGTCCAGGGCTACGTCAAGACCGGAGAGCGTGTGATTCCGGGCCAGTTGATGGCGGAGCTGGAGGTAGAAGACTACAAGATCGCCACCGAGGCCACGCACGCCGAGCTCGGCCAGCTCGAGGCCCTGGCCGACAATCAAAGGCGCACCGTGGCGCGCTACGCCAAGCTGGTGGCCAACAAGTCGATCTCGGCGGACCGCTACGACGAGGCGATTGCCCAACTGCGGGTGCTGGAAGAGCAGCTCCGGGCAGCCCGGGCGCGCCTGCAACAGAGCGAGCGAGCGCTGACCAAGACCCGGGTGCTGTCGCCCTATGCCGGGGTGGTCGATGCCGAGCTGATCAGCCCGGGGGATTTCGTCAAGGTCGGCAAACCACTGTTTCGCGTTGCGACCGTCGACCGCCTGCGCGCGCGCCTGCCGCTGCCGGAACTGCTGGCCAGCAAGATCTCGGTGGGCCAGACGGTGGAGCTGTGGTCACCGGTGGCGCCCGACATCAAGGTAACCAGCGCGATCTCCGAGATCCGCCCCACCATCGGCGTCGGCAATCGCGCCATCGACGTGTTCGCGATCTTCGACAACCCCGGAACCTGGCAACCGGGCGGCAGCGTCACCGGCGAGATCGTGACCGAACGTCGTACCGCCGCACTGATGGTACCGGAAACGGCGGTGGTCCTGCGTCCGGCCGGCACCGTGGTCTACGTGGTCGAGGATGGAATCGCGCGCCAGCGCCTGGTCGAGACCGGCATCTATCGGGACGGGCTGGTGGAAATCCGCGCCGGGATAGCGCCCAAGGATCTCGTGATCGACAGTGGCGCCGGCTTCCTCACCGACGGCACCGCCGTCTCCGTAGCGGACGTACAAGCCCGCTGAGCACCGAACGATGAATCTGCCGGGTATTTCCATCAGTCGCCATGTACTGACCACGATGCTGTCGGCGGTTCTGGTGCTGTTCGGCGTCATCGGTTACCAGCGCCTCGGGGTGGACCGCTTTCCCTACACCGAATTTCCCCTGGTGGCGGTGACCACGACCCTGGTGGGCGCATCGCCGGAAATCATCGACGCCGCCATCACCAACGTGATCGAGAGCTCGGTCAACAGCGTGACCGGAATCGAACACATCGAGTCCACGTCCATTCCCGGCACATCGAACGTGGTGATCACCTTCGATCTGGACAAGCCCATCGACGTCGCCTTCAACGAAGTCCAGGCCAAGGTCAACCAGGTGCTCAACCGGCTGCCTGAGGATGCGGAATCGCCGGTGGTGGCCAAGGTGGAGTTCGGCGCCCAGCCGATCATGTGGCTGGCCCTGGAAGGCGACCGCACCCTCCAGCAGCTGAATACCTACGCCATCAATACCATTAAGAAGACCCTGGAGACCATCGATGGCATCGGCGAAGTGCGCATCGGGGGCAAGCGCGAGCGCACGGTGCGGATCGAACTCGATCCGGCACGCATGGCGGCGTTCAACGTCACCGCACCAGAGGTGCTGCGCGCGCTCACCGATCAGCACTTCATGATGGCCGGCGGGTTCCTCACCACCGGCGAGCGGGAATACCTGGTCAAGCTCGACCTCGAGTATCACCGGGTGCGGGATTTGGAACAGTTGGTGGTCGCCCATCGCGACCGAGCACCTCTGCTGCTACGCGACATCGCTGCGGTCAAGGACGACCTCGCAGACCGGCGCAGCGCGGCCAATTTCAACGGCAGAGAATCGGTCGGACTCGGCATCGTCAAGGTCTCGAACGCCAACACCGTGGCTATCGTCGACGAGGTGTACCGACGCATCGACTCCGAGATCAATCCACAACTGCCACCGGGCATGAAACTGTCGGTTTCCTCTGACGACTCCCTGTTCGTGCGCGAGATGGTCGACTCGCTGCAAGAGCACCTGGTACTGGGCACCTTGCTCACCGCCCTGGTGGTGTGGATGTTTCTCAAAAGTGTCCGCTCGACGGTGATCATCGCCACCGCCATCCCCATCTCGCTGCTGGGCGCGGTGGCACTGATCTACTTCATGGGCTACACCCTGAACTCGATGACCCTGCTGGCACTGCTGTTACTGATTGGCATCGTCGTCGACGACGCCATCGTGGTGCTCGAGAACATTTTCCGCCACCGCGAAGATCTGGACCCCGATCCGCGTAGTGCGGCGATCAACGGCACCGCGGAAGTGGTATTCGCGGTGCTGGCAGCCACCTTGTCGCTGGTCGCCATCTTCGTTCCGGTGATCTTCATGGGCGGCATCATCGGCCGCTTTTTCGAATCCTTCGCCGTGGTGGTGGTCGCCGGGGTGCTGGTGTCCTGGTTCGTGTCCATGACCCTGACGCCGATGCTGTGCTCACGCTTCCTGCAGGTCGAGCACCACTCGCGCGGTCTGTATCACTGGCTCGAACTGAGCTTGCGCGCCATGGAAACCTCCTACGGACGGCTGCTGGGCATCGCATTGCGCTATCGCTGGACCGTGGTCGGAATCACCTGGCTGATCGTCATCGGCTGCCTGTGGTTCCTCAAGGAAATCGGCAAGGAGTTCGCGCCCGAGCAGGACGAAAGCCGTTTCATGGTGATGGTGCGGGCACCGCTCGGCACCGGTGTCGATAACATGATGGAGAAGGTCGGGGAGGTCGAAGCGGTGATCGCCGCGCACGACGACCTGATTACCTCGTTCTTTGTCGGCATCGGCACCAACGGCCGCCAACTCAACGAAGCCTGGGGCTTTGCGCGCATGATCCCGAAGGAGGAGCGCGGTGTCAGCCAGCAGGAGCTGCTTCGGCAGTTGGCGGGAGAGTTCGCTGCCATTCCCGGCGTACGTGCGTTTCCGATCCCGATACCCAGCCTGGGCGGCACCCGAGGCGAACCGCTGCAGTTCGTGGTGCGCGGTCCCAATCTCACCGAAGTCGGCCAGCTCACCCAGGAACTGCAGCGCCGCCTGGCGGCAGAGCCGGGCATGGGATACGTCGATCTCGACCTCAACCTGGAGCTTCCCCAGTATCAGCTGGTGATCGACCGCATCCGCGCTGCCGACCTCGGATTTTCGGCACGCGACGTGGCCACCGCGGTGAACGTGATGATCGGCGGGGTGGACGTCGCCAAGTACAACGACGATCCCGGCGACGGCGAGCGCTACGATCTGCGCGTGAAAGGTGAAGAGGCCGCCTTCAGGACCGGCGCCGACCTGAGCAAGATCTATCTGCGCAGCCGCTCCGGGCAGATGATCCGCGTCGACACCGTGGCCAGCATCCGCGAAACCCTGGGGCCGGCATCGATAAGCCGCTACGACCTGCGCTATGCCGCACCCTTTTTCAGCAAACCGGACCTGCCGCTCGCGGAGGCAATCGCCAAGGTGCAGGAGCACGCGGCGGCGATCCTGCCCACCGGCTACAACCTGAAGTTCAAGGGTCAATCGGAAGAATTCGGCAAGACCGCCAGCAACATGCTGTTCGCCTTCGCCCTGGCCACGGTGCTGCTCTACATGGTGCTGGCCAGTCAGTTCAACTCCTTCCTGCAGCCGTTCATCATCATGACCGCCCAGCCCTTGGCCATGGTGGGGGGCATCGCCGCACTGTGGCTGACCGGCCAGACCCTGAATACCTACTCGATGATCGGCCTGGTACTGCTGGTAGGCCTGGTCGCCAAGAATTCGATCCTGCTGGTGGACATCACCAACCAGCGCCGCGAGCGCGGCCTCGGCATCGACGAAGCATTGCAGGATGCCTGCCCGATCCGCTTGCGCCCGGTGTTGATGACCTCGTTCACGGTGATCCTGGCGATGCTGCCGGCCGCGCTCGGCGCCGGCGCCGGCGCCGAGACCAACGGCCCCCTGTCGATCGCGGTGATCGGCGGCATGATCTCCTCCACCTTCCTCACGCTGGTGGTGATCCCACCGGTGTACTCCATCCTCGAGGGCGGCCTCCAGTGGCTGCACGAACGCCGCAACCCGACCTGATGCGCCGGCCGCCGGCGCGCGGCGCGGCGCCGGACCCATGCTGACCGGCCTGTTCATTACCGGTACCGATACCGGCGTCGGCAAGACGCGCGTGGGCATCGGCCTCGCCCGCGGACTGGTGCGCCGCGGCATGCGGGTGCGCGTGCGCAAGCCGGTCGAATCCGGTTGCCGCGCGGTGGCCGGCGCCTTGCTGCCGGCCGACGCCGAAGCCTTGCGCCAAGCGGCGGGCGGCCTGGAACCCCTGGCGCGAGTCTGCCCCCATCCGCTCACCGCCCCGCTGGCGCCGCCGCGGGCCGCCGCGCTGGAAAAGCGCTCCCTGCCGCTCGCGGCCTTGGTCGATGCCTGCCGCGCCGGGGTCGCGGCGGGCGACTTCGTCCTGGTCGAAGGCGCTGGCGGCTTTCTGTCGCCGCTGGCCACCGATGGCCTCAATGCCGACCTGGCGCTGGCGCTCGCCCTGCCGGTGCTGCTGGTGACGCAAGACCGGCTGGGTGCCATCCATCAGGTGCTGGCCACCGCCGAGGCCATCGAGCGCCGCGGCCTGCGGCTAGCCGCCGTGGTGCTGAACGCCGCGACGGCCCCGCCGGCCCCGGGACTCGACAATGCCGCCGACCTCTCCGGCCGGCTCGGCCCCCCCCTGTTCACACTACCCCATGCCCCGGGCGCCGCGCCGCCAGACCCGTTGCCGGACGCCTGGATCGCGCGGCTGCTGGCGCGCAACCCGTGACACAATGCCGGCTCCCCTTTCGCCGAGCAGGAACCCCCATGCGTTTTGCCAGCGTCGATTACGACAAGCGCGGCACCACCGCGCTCATCACCCTCGATGAACCCAGCAAACTCAACGCCCTGAGCCCGGGCATCCGCGAGGGCCTGACAGCCGCCTTCGCCGCCGCGCGCGCGGACGACGGCATCCGCGTGGTGGTGCTGACCGGCGCCGGGGACAAGGCATTCTGTGCCGGCGCCGACATCAGCGGCTTCGAGTTCACCACCGGCTATGCCCGCGAGTTCATGGATCGGGTGCTGGACGTGCTGCGCCTGCCCGAGACCATCGGCAAGCCGGTGATCGCGGCCATCAACGGCCTCGCCTACGGCGGAGGCTTCGAAATCGCCATCGCCTGCGACTTCCTGCTGGCCTCCGAGCGCGCGCGGCTCGCGGTCCCCGAAATCAACCTGGGCCTGTTGCCGGGGTTTGCCATCGTGCGACTGGCCGAACTGGTCGGCCGCCAGCAGGCCAAGTACCTCAGCATGATCGGCGAGCCGATCTCCGCCCAGCGCGCGCTGGAACTCGGTCTGGTGCTCGAGGTGGTACCTCATGGCGAACTGCTCGACCGCGCCTTCACCCTGGCCGAACAGCTGGCGCGCAAACCCCAGCTCGCAATCCGCTACGGCAAGTCGGTCTACAACCGGGGCTTGGGCGGCGAGGACGTGACCTACGCCAAGGACGTCATGCCCTTCCTGTTTCTGGACGACGACACCCGCGAGGGGGTGGCCGCGTTCCGCGAGAAGCGCCCGCCGGTATTCAAGTGAGGGTCAGATCAGCGCGCGGCCGTTGGCCGAGAACTGGGTGGCGAGAAAATCCATCTGGTCGGTGAGGATGCGCCGCGAGTTGATCAGCGCCAGGTATTCGGCATTGTTGGGCCGGTAGGGCAGCGCCAGCAGCTCCCAGCCGATTTCCTCCAACAGCCGGCTGCCCTTGTGCTGGTTGCAGCGGCGGCAGGCGGTGACCACGTTTTCCCAGCGGTCGCGGCCGCCGCGCGACAGCGGCACCACGTGGTCCCGGGTCAGGGCATTGGCCGCAAAGGGGTGCGCACAGTACAGGCAGTGGTGGCGATCGCGGGCGAACAGCGCGGGATTGGACAGCGGGTAATTAGCCCGGGGGCGCGCCAGCTGACCGCCACCACAGGCGATGATGCTGGGCAAATCGATCTCGGAACGCTGCCCAGTGGCACGGCACAGGCCGCCCCGGACCCGCTGCACGGTGTCGCCCAGCGACCAGGCGACCAGATCGCGAGCATAGAGGCATACGGCGTCCTGCCAACTGAGCCATTCGATCGGCTGCCCGGCCAGATTGAGCCGCAGGATCCGCGGTTGGCGATCTGCAGGGTGCGACAGCGTAGGGAAATCGGCGCCCTCTGGTCAGGTGACTTTGGCGGATCATATAAAGCCGCGGGCATCTGCCCTGTCAAGGTCGCGGCGATGACAGCGGGGTGACGCGGGGATGTCGACCGTTCGAGGGCAGGTGGCACGCCGGCACCCGGGCAAAGAAAAGGCGCCCTCGTGCTGGAGAAGACACGGGGCGCCTCAAAGGCATGGGCATCCAAGCTGAGCCAAGAACACGCGTGGAAGGTCCTGTGACGACCTTGTCTCCGTCCGAACGCCCGTTCGGACCCGGGCTCCCTTCGCGATGGAGCAAGCCTATTCCCGGCCTGCCCGCGCCGACCATCCCTGCCGGCCGCCCGTCCCTGCGAAACCTCCCTGCTTCCCGGCGGCATCCTTCTGCCGGGACAACCTCCTTGTTCCGCCTGTCCTTGCGGGAGCCATGTTGCTATCGAACCAGGCGCCGGGCCAGTCAGAAAATCACTCGATCTCTTGTAGGCAATTTCCTACAGGCGCGACCGGTTGACCCCCGCTGCGGCCCTCCATTAGGGTGGCCACCAAGGCACCAAAGACAGGTACCGCGATGGCAGCGCGCAAGAAAACGCCCGAGTTCGAGGCCGGCTTGAAACAGCTGGAGGCGATCGTCACGGCCTTGGAAAGCGGTTCGCTCGGGCTCGACGAAGCCCTGCGTGCCTTCGAGCAGGGGGTAGGCATAGCCCGCCAATGCCAACAGACGCTGCGCGCCGCCGAACAGCGCGTACAGCGGGTGCTGGAGGCGGAAGGCGGCACGGTCGCCACCGAGGTCTTCATCGATCCCGGCCGCGAGGCCGATGCCGAGTGACCGACGCCGCTACCGCCGACCTGCTCGACCACTGGCGCCAGCGCTGCCTGGCGACCCTGGCGGCGGCATTGCCGGCCGATAATGCCGGCACCCCGCTGCCCGCGGCGATGCGCTACAGCCTGCTCGGCGGCGGCAAGTTGATCCGCCCGTGCCTGGTCTATGCGGCGGCCCGCGCCGTCGGCGTGCCCGGCCCGGCCACCGACCGGGCCGCGGCGGCGGTGGAGATGATGCACGCCTACTCCCTGATCCACGACGACCTGCCGGCGATGGACGACGACGATCTGCGCCGCGGCCGCCCCACCTGCCACCGGGTGTTCGGCGAAGCCGTGGCGATCCTCGCCGGCGACGCCCTGCAGGCCCTGGCTTTTGCAGAACTGGCCCGAATCGACGACCTGCCGTCCGCGCTGGTCGTGGCTATGGTGGGGCGGCTGGCGGGCGCAACCGGCGGCGAGGGCATGGTGCTGGGCCAGGCCCTGGACCTGGCCGCCACCGGCAACACCCTGGACTTGGGCGCACTGGAGACCGTGCACCGGCACAAGACCGGCGATCTGATCGCCGCCAGCGTAGTGCTGGGCGCGCTGTCCACCGGCCAGCGCGATCCGGAGCAGCTGCAAGCACTGGAGGACTATGCGGCGCACCTCGGCCTCGCCTTCCAGGTACGCGACGACCTGCTCGACGAAGAGCAGTCGACCGAGGTGCTGGGCAAGCGCAGCGGTGCCGATCGCGCACTGGGCAAGGCCACCTATGTCAGCCTGCTGGGCACCGCCGCGGCGCGCGCCGCGCTGGCCGAACTGCACGGCCGCGCGCGCGCCGCCGTCGCCCGCTTCGGCGATAGCGCCGAGGCACTGCGGATCCTCGCCGACTATGCGGTACACCGCGACCACTGAGTCCGGCAGCGGCGTTTGCGGTAGAATTCGCGGCCCCGGTCGATCCCCCGGCCCATGGCGCTCAGCTTCACCGAAATCCCGCTGAACCGGCCCGCGACGCCACTGCTGGACACCATCGAGGGTCCAGCAGCGCTGCGCCACCTGGACGCCACCGCCCTCGAACGGCTCGCCGACGAACTGCGCGCCTACCTGCTCTATGCCGCCGGCCAGACCGGCGGCCACTTCGGCGCCGGGCTCGGCGTGGTCGAGCTGACCATCGCCCTGCACCACGTCTTCGACACCCCCGAGGACCGCCTGGTGTGGGACGTCGGCCACCAGACCTACCCGCACAAGATCCTCACCGGGCGGCGCGAGGAGATCCTTCGCATCCGCCGTGCCGACGGCATCGCCGGCTTCCCCAAGCGCAGCGAAAGCCCCTACGACACCTTCGGCGTCGGCCACTCCAGCACTTCCATCAGCGCCGCACTGGGCATGGCGCTGGCGGCGCGCATGAACGGCAGCGCCCGGCGCGCGATCGCGGTGATCGGCGACGGCGCCATGACCGCCGGCATGGCCTTCGAGGCGTTGAACCACAGCGCCCACCTCGATCTCGATCTGCTGGTGGTGCTCAACGACAACCAGATGTCGATCTCGCGCAACGTCGGTGGCCTGTCCACCTACTTCTCCAAGCTCTGGTCGAGCCGCTTCTACAATTTCGTGCGCGAAGCCGGCAAGCGAGTGCTGAAGGCCTTCCCTTCGACCTCCACGCTGGTGCGCAAGGCCGAGGAGCTGATGAAGGCGCTGGTGGCGCCGGGCATCGTGTTCGAGGAACTGGGCTTCACCTATATCGGCCCCATCGACGGCCACAACCTGCCGCTGCTGGTGAATACCCTGACCAACCTCAAGCAGGTCACCGGCCCGGTGCTGTTGCACGTCGCCAC
The DNA here is from genome assembly GCA_020847115.1 of Pseudomonadales bacterium. Lineage (GTDB taxonomy): Bacteria > Pseudomonadota > Gammaproteobacteria > Pseudomonadales > Porticoccaceae > JAGPUQ01. The sequence goes on from JADLCO010000103.1 coordinate 12,926, forward strand.
CGTCAAGGGCAAGGGCTTTCTGCCAGCGGAAGCCGATCCCATCGGCTATCACGCGCTGGCCAAGATCGAACCACCCGGCACCATCCCGCCGCCGGCGAAAGCCAAGTACCAGGACCTGTTCGGCGCCTGGCTGTGCGACATGGCCGCGGCGGAGCCGCGCCTGGTGGGCATCACCCCGGCGATGACCGAGGGCTCCGGCATGGGCGAATTCGCCAGCCGCTTTCCGCAGCGCTTCCACGACGTCGCCATCGCCGAGCAGCACGCGGTCACCCTGGCCGCCGGCCTCGCCTGCGAGGGCATGAAGCCGGTGGTGGCCATCTATTCGACCTTTCTCCAGCGCGCCTACGACCAGCTGATCCATGACGTCGCCCTGCAGCAGCTCGACGTGCTGTTCGCCATCGATCGCGCCGGCCTGGTGGGCGAGGACGGCCCGACCCACGCCGGCAGTTTCGACCTGAGTTTCCTGCGCTGCATCCCCAACCTGGTGATCATGGCGCCGGCGGACGAGAACGAGGCCCGGCGCCTGCTCTGCACCGGCTTCCTGCACCCGGGCCCGGCGGCGGTGCGCTACCCCCGCGGCAGTGGACCCGGCGTCGCCGTCGAGCCCGGCCTCGAGCCCCTGCCGCTCGGCGTCGGCCGCCGCCTGCGCCAAGGCAATGGCGTGGCCATTCTCAATTTCGGCGCATTGCTGTCCACCGCGCTGGCGGCCGCCGAAACCCTGGATGCCAGCGTCGCCGACATGCGTTTCGTGAAGCCCCTGGACACCGCCCTGATCGACCGGCTGGCCGCAGAACACGGGTTGCTGGTGACGCTGGAAGACAACGTCGTGGCCGGCGGCGCGGGCTCAGCGGTGGCCGAATACCTGGCGACGACGCACAACCCGGTGGCGCTGTTGCACCTGGGCCTGCCGGACCGCTTCATCGACCATGACAGCCGCGCGGCGCAGCTCGCCGCCGTGGGTCTGGATGTGGCCGGACTGGTCCGCGCCATTGGCGCGCGGGCGCAACGCCTGCAGCTCGCCACGTCCGGCGATCAGCGCGTGCGGCCAAACGGTGGCAGGGCAGCGAGCAGCTCGCGCCCGTAAGCCTTGGCCACCGCGCGGCGATCTAGGATGGTCACCCGCCCCTGATCGCTGTCGCTGCGCAGCAGCCGCCCACAGGCCTGGGCCAGGCGCAGACTGGCATCGGCCAGCGCCAGGGTGCGAAACGGGTTGCCGCCGCCGGCGCGCACCCACTCGGCACGCGCCTCCTGTACCGGATCGTCGGGCACCGCGAACGGCAGCTTGGCGATGATCACGTGGCGGCAGTAGTCGCCGGGCAGATCGATGCCCTCGGCAAAGCTGGCGAGACCCAGGATGGTGCTGCGCGCGCCGCCGTCGATGCGCGCGCGATGGCGGGCGAGGATCTCGGCGACCGGCAGCTCGCCCTGGACCAGGAAATCGTCGGCCAGCGCCTCCGGCAGCGCGGCGCGCACCTGTTCAAGCTGCTGGCGCGAGGCGAACAGCACCAGACAACCGCCCGGCTCCGCTTCCCGCAGGTGCGGCAACTGGGCCACCAGCCGCGTCGTGTGCGTGGCCGGATCACCGCCGTCGGCGGCATCCTCCGGCACCACCAGCAGCGCCCGCCTGGCATAGTCGAAACCGCCCGGCAGCGCCAGGGTCGCGCCCGCCGCCGGCATCCCGGTGTCGAGCCGCAGACGCTCGAAATCGCCCAGCGAGCGCAGCGTCGCGGAGGTCAGCACAGCACCGCCGCAGCGCGACCACAGCAGTTCCGCCAGGCGCTGACCGGCGCTCACCGGGACCACCAGCACGCGCAGCTCGCCGCCGTCCTCGCGCACCGCCCAGCGCGCGAGCGGCGGAGTGCCGGCGGCGTCGGGTTCGGCCATGCCCCGCCACAAGCGGGCGATGTCCTCGGCGCGGCCGAGCCAGTGGCTGGCGGCCTGGAACGCGGTCTCCAGCTCGGGCCGCGGCAGCGGAAAGCCCGCCTGATCGAAGCCCGCCTCCAGCGCCTGGCGGTACTGCTCCAGGGCCGCGACCAGGGTGCCGAAGCCGGCGGCGAGTTCGCCGCACAGCAGGCGCAGTGCCTCCGGCACCCGGCCGCCGGCGAAGCGATGCCGCGCGGTGCCCGCCGGCAGCAGGGCGGAGAACAGGGCCAGCGCATGGGGCAGCGCCCCGCCCGCCCCGGCGGCCGTGGCCGCCACGGTTGCCGCCCGCGCCGCGCACTCGGCGGCCGCGGCCAGCGTGGTCTGCTGCCGGGCCGCCTGGGTCTGGAGGTGCTGGAGCCAGGTGCCGGTGGCTTCCAGGGCGCACTGGGCGCCGAAGTGCGCGACCGCGGTCTCGCCCAGGCGGTGCGCCTCGTCGAACACATAGAGGCTCTGCTCCGGCGCCGGCAGCACCACGCCGCCGCCCAGCGCGAGATCGGCCATCACCAGGTCGTGGTTGGCGACCACGGCGTCGGCGGCATCGATCGCGGCGCGCCCCCGATAGTACGGACAGGAGGCGATCAGCCGGCAACGGCGGCCCCCGCAGCGGCGGCCATCGATCGACAGCGCCTGCCACAGCGCCTCGGGCAGCGCCGCGGGCCAGTGGTCGCGATCGCCGTCCCAGGTGCCGTCGCGCCAGGCTCCGGCCAGCGCCGCCAGCCGCTGGGCATCGCCGCGCGCCGGCGCGAAGGTCAGTTCGTCCTCGAACAGGAAGCGGCCGGCGGCGCCCTCGCCGAGCTGAGCCTCGCACTGCTCCAGGCGTAGCGGACAGAGGTAGCGCCCGCGACCCTTGGCCAGTGCGAAGTCGTATTCCCAGCCGGTGGCGGCGAGCAGGTCGGGAATATCGCGGTCCACCAGCTGGCCCTGCAGGGCCACCGTGCCGGTGGCGATCACCAGCTTCCGGCCCTGCTCGCGGGCGATGGGCAGGGCGGCCAGCAGGTAGGCCAGCGTCTTGCCGGTGCCGGTACCGGCCTCGATGGCGCACACCCGCGGCGCCGGCGAATCCGGTTCCAGCGCGGCGAGAAACCCGGCGATCTCCGCGATCATGCGGCGCTGGCCGGCGCGGGGACGCAGCCCGCGGTGGGCGAGAAAGGCGCGGTAACCGTCCTGGATGCAGCCCTTGAGCTCGGCCGAAAGGGCCATTCAGGCCTCCAGTTCGAGGCGCCGGCGCAGGGGGTTGGCGTACATGGCGAGGAACAGGTCGCGCTCCGCTTCCGGCACCTCGGCCAGGCGCTCGCGAAAGCGCTGCTCGGAGGCTGGCCAGTCGGGGTCGGCGAGCATGGCGCGCAGCCGCTGCGCGCGGGGATCAGGGCCGTGCAGCAGCTCGTGGGCCAGAAAATGGGTGGCGCACAGCCGGTAGTCGCGCAGGATGGCGCGGTCGATCGCTGCCGCCAGGGCCTGGTCGTCGGCGAGTTCGGCACCCGCGAGCGGCGTGCCGAAGGCGACGTGGACCCGGCCCTTGTCGCCCATGATCCCCCGGTAGATGCTCTGCAGATCTTCGTGCTCAGCCTTGCGATATCCGCCTTGGGCGCGCAGGGCGTGCAGTTCGCGCGCCTTGTCGCGATCGCACGGATCAAACTCGTAGCTGATGGTCACCGGCACCGGATTCAGCTCGGCCAGCGCGGTCGCGAAGTCCTGCCCCGCTCCTCGGCTCAGCGCCAGCATCTTGAGGATCGCGGTGTCGGTGGTATCGATGCCGTCCTTGGCGCGGCCCTCGCGCTGGGCGATCCACACCGAACAGCGCTCGTCCACCACCGAGTGGCGGATGTAGGCCGACAACTGCTGGAAGGCGGCCAGCTTCTCGCGCCGCCCGCTGATCCCGCGCCTGACGATGAAGCTCTTGTTGATGCGCATCAGGTCGCTGGCGAAGCCCTTGCTCAGCAGGTTGTCGCCGATGGCGATGCGCACGGTGTCGTAGCCCTGATCGTGGAGCATCAGGTTGACCAGCGCCGGATCCATGGCGATGTCGCGGTGATTGCCGATGAACAGATAGCCGCGGCCGCGCTCCAGCCGATCGAGGCCGCTCACGGTGAGGCTGCTGGCGACGCGCGCCATGTGCGGCCGCAACTGGTTGCCGACCAGCGCCTGAAAGTCGGCCACACTGCGGATGCCACGGAAGATCCGCGCCAGCGCCAGCCGGATCAGCAGCCGTCCGAACCCAGGCCAGCCGCGGGCGATCCGCGGCAGCCGCATGCGCAACAGGACGTCGGCAAACTCCGGGTCGCGCACCAGCCGTGCCAGCACCGCGGGCACTTCATCGTCGCGGTAGGGGCGGATGTCGGCGAACGGATCGCCCGGCGGCAGCGCGCCCATCAGCCCGCCCGGCCGGGCACGTGCCAGCGCACCTCGCGCGCGTACCGGTCCACCAGATGGGCCACGTCCAGCACCAGGGCGAACAGCGCCATGCGCACCAGCAGGCCGTTGTCGGTCTGGCGGAAAATGGCCAGATTGGGGTTCTGGTCGAGGTCCACGTCGAGCTCGTTGGCCTCCACCCGGGAATCCCGCGGCAGCGGGTGCATGATCACCGTATTGGGTTCGCAGTAGCGGGTATAGATGGTCTGGTTGAGGCGGAGCCGGCCGCGGTACAGGTCCGCCTGACTGCGGTCGGGGAAGCGCTCCTCCTGGATGCGGGTGGAGTACACGATGTCCACGTGGGCGATGCTCGCCTCCAGGTTGTCCGACTCCGCCACCCGCTGGCCGCCGGCGCGCAATTCGTCGACCAGCGCCGGCGGCATGCGCAACTCGGGTGGCGACACCAGCACCACCTGGATGCCGTCGAACAGGGTCAGCAGCCGGGCCAGCGAATGCACCGTACGGCCATAGCGGAGATCGCCGATCATGGCGATGCGCAGGCCGTCGATGCCGCGGCCGCGGCCGGTCATCTCCTTCTCGATGGTGTACAGATCGAGCAGCGCCTGGCTGGGGTGCTCGTTGCTGCCGTCGCCGCCGTTGAGCACCGGAACCCGACTGGCGCTGGCGAATTCCGCGACCGAGCCGGCGACCGGATGGCGCATGCAGATCACGTCGCTGAACCCGGACAGCACCCGCGCGGTGTCTTGCAGCGACTCGCCCTTGACCAGGGACAGGCTGTCCATGCCCACCGACTCACGCACCTCGCCGCCGAGCAGATTGAATGCCGAACCGAAGCTCACCCGGGTGCGGGTGCTGGCTTCGAAAAACATATTGCCGAGGATGGCGCCCTCCAGCACCCGGGTGACCCGGCGCCGCTGGGCATAGGGTTCCATGTGGTCGGCGACGCGGAAGATCGCGTCGATGTCGCCACGCTCGAACTGGGCGACCGACAAGATATGGGAACCCGGGAATTTCACGCACACCTCCGCTCAGCAAGGCCCGGCGAATTCTAGCAGCTCCGGCAATGCCGGCCTCAGCCGGCGCCGAGGCCGAGCTCGGCGGCCACCCGCGCTCCCCACTCGGCCAGCGCGGCGAGCAGCGCCCGCTTGCCCGGATCGGTGGTCTCCGTACCCAGCCGCGCCAGTTCGGCCCGGTACGTGGCCATTCCCAAGTAGCGGGAGTCGGGATCGGTGAGCCGCCAGCGGCATAGCTCCCGCCAGTTTTCACGCTCCAGCGCGGTCAGACTCTCGGGAAACCGCCGCGCCCGCTGGCGAAACAACAACTCGCGATAGCGGGCGTCCCGGAACGGGAGGCGCGCCGGATCCAGCTCCGCGGCCGTGGCCGCGGCGCGCGCCCCAGCGAGCAGCGGCCGCTCGTCGTCGGCGAGAAAGCCCGCAGAGAGGGCGGTATCGGCGTCCACCGGCCCCGACGGCGGCGGCTGGGGCGCGAATACCCGTGCCAGTTTGGGCGCCACCTCCGCGGCCGCGAGCAGCCGCCAGTGGCGCTCGCAGCGCTCCAGGTCGATGTGCAACCGGGCGGCCGTCGCCCGATCCAGCAGCCTGGGCGTGAGCACGATCGGGCAGCGATTGAGGTGGATGGTCTTGAGCGGCAGCCGCGCGCTGCCCTCAGCCAAGTCCGCCGCCGGCGTGAACACCAACTCGCGGATGGCATCGGCGTCGAGGCGGAGCAGCGCCTCGGCATCGCCCATCAGGTCGAAGCAGATGACGCCATTGGCATTGCCGGGCTGGCGCAACAGCGGCAGCAACAGACCGGCGTAGCCCCGCTCGCGCGGCAGCCGGCCGGAGACGTGGAGGATCGGCCGGGGCGCGGCGGGGTCCAGCAGCGGCTGCAGGCGCTGCTTGGTGCGCTGCTCGAAAACGTGCGCGTAGAGCTGCGGTTGTCGCGTCCGCAGCAGACGGGCCAGGGCGATGGTGGCGAGCACGTCGTCAAGGGCATCGTGGGCGCGGCCCTGGGCGATGCCGTTGGCGGCGGCGAGATCCTCCAGGCGGAAACTGGGGCTACCGTCCGCGTGGTCCGGCCACTGGATGCCGGCCGGCCGCAGCGCCCGCGCCAAGCGCAGCATGTCGATGATGTCCCAGCGCGAATTGCCATGCCGCCACTCGCGCTCGTAGGGATCGTAAAAGTTGCGATAGAGCAGAAAGCGGGTGAATTCGTCGTCGAAGCGGATGCTGTTGTAGCCGACCCCACAGGTGCCGGGGGCGCCGAGTTCGGCCTGGACCCGGGCCGCGAACTCCGCCTCGGCCAGCCCCTCGCGCAGCGCCTGCTGCGGGCTGATGCCGGTGATCAGACAAGCGGCCGGGTGTGGCAGCAGGCCGGGTTCGGGCCGGCAGAACAGGCGCACCGGTGGGCCGATGGGCTGCAATTCGAGGTCGGTGCGCTGACCGGCAAACTGCGCCACCCGGTCCCGGGCCGGGTCCGTACCCCAGGTTTCGTAGTCGTACCAGAACAGTGTCGCCATGGCGGCATCCTGCCATCTTTTCGCCGCGGCGATGGACACAAAAAAACGGCGCCCGCGGGCGCCGTTTCGAAGTCATCGCCGCAGCGACGCTTAGTCGGGCATAGCTTCCACGAAGGTCAGCTCGCCGATCACGCGACGGTTGCGCTGGCGGCCCTCGTCGGTGCTGTTGTCGGCGATCGGCCGGCTCTCGCCATAGCCGACGGTGGTGATGCGGCTGGCCGGAATGCCGTAATCCTGCACCAGCTTGGCCTTGACCGCCGCCACCCGGCGCTCCGACAGGCGCTGGTTGTAGGCGTCGGTGCCGACCGAGTCGGTATGGCCTTCCAGCGCCAGATCGATGTCGCTGTGCTCCTTCATGGCGTTGGCGATGGCTTCCAGTTCATCGCCGTAGATGTTGCGTACCACGGCCTTGTCGAAGTCGAACTCGACCTTGAGCTGTACGGTGATGGTGCGTTTTTCCGGGGCCGGTGCGGGCGGCGGGGCCACGGGTTGCGGGGCCGGTGCCGGTGCCGGGGCGACCTGGCTCACCGGTGCCGGTTTCGGGCCGTTGAAGTAATAGTTCACTGCCAGGTTCAGCGCTCCATCGATGGCGTTGTTCTTGTCTTCGCGAATCTTGTAGAGGCCGCGCACATCGCCGCGGAATTCGAGGTGGTCGGTGAACATCTTGGACACGCCCATGCCGAGGCCGGCCTGCCATGTGTGTTCGTCTTCGCCGCCCAGATCGAAGCTCTCGGGCGTGTTGGGCTGATTGTCCAGGTCGAAATAGCTGATTCCAGCCACCCAATAGGGACGCCAGGCGGTGCTGTCCGGCTCGGCTTCACCCAGCCAGTAGTACATGTCCAGCTTGCCGACATCCAGGTTCTCACCGTCGGCATTCATGCCGCCACCGATCTCCAGCGCCCAGTCGTTGGCAAACCGGTAGCCGAGATTGATACCGCCCACGATCGAATCCTTGCCGCCACCGACGAAGCGGCTGCTGTCCAGGTAATAGCCCGTCAACGAACCACCGACGTAGGCACCTTCGTTGGCATGCGTCTGCATCGCGGCGCCAAACGCCAAAGCCACGGCTCCGGCCACGGCACACAACTGCTTTTTCATCGGACATCCTCCTGTTGAACACGATTACCCCAGCCACCGTGCGCTGTCACCGCGGCGGACCCGGGCATGTTACGGCGTTGTGACTGTAATGCAAATCATCGCTGCGCGGGCTCGGCATGCATTACATTCATGAAACTCCCGACCATCGGCTGGAGCGGACCCCGGTGTCGCGTTCCGCGGCGGTCCGATCATCGGCAATACCGTCGACGAATTTTGTGACAACTATCACAAAATCTCAGGCCGGTGTCAGTTGGCGGTGCTCGATCACCGATCGCCACTGGCGCGGGCCCGTAATGTGCACGGATTCACCGCGGCTGTCCACGGCCACCGTAACCGGCATGTCCTTGACCTCGAATTCGTAGATGGCCTCCATGCCCAGCTCGGGAAATGCCAGCACCCGCGCCGCGGTGATGGCCTTGGACACCAGGTAGGCAGCACCGCCCACCGCCATCAGATAGACGGCGCCGTGGTCGCGGATCGCCTCGATCGCCGCCGGGCCGCGCTCGGCCTTGCCCACCATGCCGAGCAGCCCGGTGCGTTCGAGCATGGTGCGGGTGAACTTGTCCATGCGGGTGGCGGTGGTGGGCCCGGCAGGACCGACCACTTCGTCATCGACTGGATCCACGGGGCCGACGTAATAGATGAAGCGACCGCGGAAATCCACCGGCAGCGGGTCCCCGGCGGCCAGCAGATCGACGATCTTCTTGTGCGCCGCATCGCGCCCGGTGAGCAGCTTGCCCGACAACAGCACGGTATCGCCCGGCAGCCAGGCGCGCACCTCCTCGGGAGTGACCCGATCGAGATCCACACGGCGCACGTTGGCGCCCACTTCCCAGCTCACTTCCGGCCAGTCCTCGAGGCGTGGCGGCTCGAGCCGCGCCGGCCCGGAACCATCGAGCACGAAATGGGCATGCCGGGTGGCGGCACAGTTGGGGATGACGGCCACCGCCTTGTTGGCGGCGTGGGTGGGGTAGTCCTTGACCTTGACGTCGAGCACGGTGGTCAGGCCACCCAGGCCCTGGGCGCCGATGCCGAGCGCGTTGACCTTGTCCATCAGTTCCAGGCGCAGGGCTTCGGCGCGGTTGGCGGCGCCACGCGCGCGCAACTCCTGGATGTCGATGGGTTCCAGCAGCGCCTCCTTGGCCAGCAGCATGGCCTTTTCGGCGGTGCCGCCGATGCCGATGCCGAGCATCCCCGGGGGACACCAGCCGGCGCCCATCCTGGGTACCTGCTCGAGCACCCAGTCGACCACCGAATCCGACGGGTTGAGCATGGCGAACTTGGCCTTGGCCTCCGAACCGCCGCCCTTGGCCGCGACATGTACCTCCAGTGTGTCGCCCGGCACCAGCTCGGTGTGAATCACCGCCGGGGTGTTGTCGCCGGTGTTGCGCCGCGCGCCGTCGGGGTCATCGAGGATCGAGGCGCGCAGCACATTGTCCGGGTGCAGGTAGGCGCGGCGCACCCCCTCGTTGACCATCTCGGCCAATGACATCTGGGCATCCCAGCGCACGCCCATGCCCACCTTGAGGAAGACGGTGACGATGCCGGTGTCCTGGCAGATGGGCCGGTGGCCGAGCGCACAGAGCCGCGAATTGACCAGGATCTGGGCGAGCGCATCGCGCGCCGCCGGCGATTCCTCGCGCAGATAGGCGGCGTGCATCGCCTGGATGAAATCGAGCGGGTGGTAGTAGGAAATGAATTGCAGCGCATCGGCGATGCTGGCGACGAGGTCGTCCTGGCGAATGGTGGTGGTCATCGGCAACTCCTGGATTGGGCCGGCCTTCCCGGAGGCGGCGGCGGGATGGTCGAGTGCGCAGCGGCCGGCGCCGCGGTCAGGGCGCGGCCAGCTGCTCCCGGATCACCTGCAACTGGAGATTGGTCTCGCGGCGAAAGCTGTCGATCGAGGCCAGCGCCTTGCGGTTCTCCGCGCTGCTGCGAGTGACGCTTTCGCGCAGGCCGCGCAGCTGTTCGTCGAGCTTGCCGACCCCGGCACGGGCCTGGGCCACCTGGCTCTTGAGCTCGTCCAGGGCGGCGTTGTCGGCCAGCCCCGCCCGCTGGGCCGCCTCGACGCCGGCCGCCAGCGCCGCGACCTGGGCCTTGGCCGCGGCCGCCGCCGCGCTGGCCTCGCGGGCACTGCTGCTCGCGCGGTTCATTTCCTGTTGCAGTTTTTGCAAGTCCGCCTCCAGCCGCGCCAGCTTCTTGCCCTGCTCCTCGATGGCTGGGCGATTGCGGTCGTTGGTGAGCGCCCAGAGTTTCTTGATTTCCGCAGCGTTGGCATCCTGTCTGGCGCGCTGCTCCTGCAGCTGCGCGGCCAGGCTGGCGCCGGACTGATTCAGCGTCTCCCCGGTGGAATCGAGCATCGCGCTCAGCTCGGCGAAGCGGGCAGACAGCTCCTGCAGGCGCTGCTGCTGGTGCCAGGCGAACCCGCCCAGCGCGGCGACGGCGAGCAGCGCCACCAGGGCCAACAGCCGCCCGCCGGCTCCCCGCGCGGGGGCGGACTGCCCGGGCTCGGCGGCGCTCGCAACCGGCCGGTAACCGGGGCGCTCGTCGGGTTCGGCGTACAGCGGCTCGGTTGCTTCGAAGCCGTCGTCGAACCGCTCGTCGTTCATCGCCACAGGTCTCGGAGTGCGGATGGCCGCCGATTATACGCCGGCCCCGAACCGGCATGAAAAAGCCGGCACGAAGCCGGCTTTTTCATGCTTCGGGCATCGCCCGGGTTCACATCATCTGGAGCAGGCCCGCCAGCACCGCGGTCAGGATCACGCTGCAGGTGATCACTCCGCGCACCGTGGTGAGCGGCCCCTGCTTGCCGGCAAGGGCATTCACTTCCAGCACCGCGATCAATGCCAGGGCGATGTACAGCCCGATACCGCCGCCTTCTGCAGAGAGAATGTGGCTGCTGTTGTAGCCCAGGTGCGGGGACGCCAGCATCATGTAGGCCATGGGGCCGGAGAACAGGACGTTGGTGCGCGACGCCAGCAGGGCCTTGGCGCCGGCGGCCGCGGTATCGCCGCCCTTGACGATGCCGAGCGCGATCTTCTGGTTGGGCCAGATCACCAGCCAGACGTTGAGGAACATCAGGGTGCCGAGCACGCCGCCGACGACGATCAGATCGTTGAGCACGCTCTGCTGGATGACCCCCACGAGCAGCACCACACCGGTGAGGAAGGTGAACATCGCGCCCCAGCGGAACCACCACAGCGCGCGCGGCGCGAGCTTGGCCTTGCCGTCGGCGAGACCCTCGGGCGTGGCTTCCTTGAAGTAGGCGCCCTGCACGAAGTTGAAGTAATAGAGCATGCCGATCCAGGTGATGCCGAACAGCACGTGTCCCCAGCGGAACAGAAAGTTCAGGAAATTCATCAATTGCGCGGTTTCCATCGTTGCCACCTTTTTTGTTGCTTGAGTGATCGAGACGAAAGGGTCTCACCGCCCCGCTCGGGCCGCTCCCCCCTTTCAGATATTGCCGCGGCCAATTCTAGTCAGAAACGCCAGCCGCCAACACCTTTCGGCACCGGTTGCGGCGACACCGGCAAAAAAAAACCCCGCGCCTGGCGCGGGGTTTTTTTGCCGTGCCGTGCGAATGCGCGGCTTACATCATGCCGCCCATGCCGCCCATGCCGCCCATGCCACCCATGCCACCCATGTCGGGCATGCCGCCGGCGGATTTCTCCTCCGGAACCTCGGACACCATGGCCTCGGTGGTGATCATCAGGCCGGCGATGGAGGCCGCGCCCTGCAGTGCAGTGCGGGTGACCTTGGCCGGGTCGAGGATACC
>JADLCO010000104.1 GCA_020847115.1 Pseudomonadales bacterium
CATGGTGCCGGCGGGCTCCTTGCGGTCGTCGAGCAGGGTGACCTTGGTGCCGGCGGTGACATAGAGCCCGGCCTCGACGGTGCAGCGGTCGCCGAGCGGGATGCCGATCCCGGCGTTGGCGCCGATCAGGCATTCGCGGCCCACCGAGATCACCAGATTGCCTCCGCCCGACAAGGTGCCCATGGTCGAGCTGCTGCCGCCGAGATCCGAGCCCGCGCCCACGAATACGCCCGCCGAGATCCGGCCTTCGACCATGTTGGGGCCTTCGGTGCCGGCGTTGAAATTGATGAAGCCCTCGTGCATCACCGTGGTGCCTTCGCCCAGGTAGGCACCGAGGCGCACCCGAGCGGTGTCGGCGATGCGCACGCCGCCGGGCACCACGTAATCCACCAGGCGCGGGAATTTGTCGACGCTGTGCACCGTGAGGCAGCGGCCCGCCAGGCGGGCGCGCCACTGCCGCTGGGGCAGTTCGGCGAGGTCGATGGCGCCCTCGCTGGTCCAGGCGACATTGGGCAGGCAGCCGAAGATCCCGGTCAGATCGATGGCATGGGGGCGCACCAGGCGATGGGACAGGAAGTGCAGCTTCAGGTAGGCCTCGGGAACCGAGGCCGGCGCGGCATCGCTGGCGAGCAGGGTGAGCACCGGAATGCGCGTGCTGCCCACGAGCTGGCGCGCCTGGTCCGCAAGCTCCGCGGCGCCGGCCTTGGCGCAGGCGGCGGCGAGGCGCTCCAGTTGGGCGTCGTCAAGGCGCAGGGCAACGTTGCCACCGCCGTAGCCCACTGCCGCCGTCACCGCGGTGGCGAGCGTTGCGGCCGGGTTCAGCAGCGGCTGGGGATAGAAGACTTCGAGGAAGTCGCCGCCGCCATTACCCGTGCCGACGCCCAGGCCCAAGCCGAAGAATGCTGCCATCGTGGTGCTCCCGTCAGGGCGCCGGCTCAGCCGGCGCGAAAGATGTGTCGATATCGTTCCGCGTCGAAACCCAGATACACCGCACCCTCGTGCTCCAGTACCGGGCGGCGGATCAGCGTGGGCTGGGCCAGCAGCAGTGCCGGCGCCGTCGCGGCGTCGATGGCCGCGCGGATGCTGGTCTCAAGTTGCCGCCAGGTGGTGCCGCGCCGGTTCAGCAAGGCGTCCCAGCCAAGGGCGTCGACCCACGCCGCCACCCGTGCCGCGGTCAGTCCGTCGGCGCGGAAGTCGTGGAACCGATGCGCGATGCCCTGGGCGTCGAGCCAGTTGCGCGCCTTGCGCACGGTATCGCAGTTGGGGATTCCGTAGAGGACCGTCACGCTGAGGGGGGTGCCGTGGCCGTGGAAAAAACGGCGGCCAGAATAGCAAATCGGGATGCGCCGGACGATTGCAGCGCGTCGTCAGGCCTGGCGCGTCTGTACGGCGCGTCTGCGCTTGGGATAACAGGCGCGGCACAGCTCGCAGCGAGTGCCGTCGCAGCCGCGGGCGCTGCAATGCTCGCGGCCGTAATAGATGATCTGCAAGTGCAGGTCGCGCCAGGATTCCTTGGGAAACAGCCGTTTCAGATCACGCTCGGTCTTAACGACGCTGCTGCCGTCGCTGAGCCCCCAGCGCTGCGCCAGGCGGTGGATGTGGGTGTCCACGGGAAACGCCGGGTGGCCGAAGGCCTGGGCCATCACCACGCTGGCGGTCTTGTGGCCGACGCCGGGCAGGCGCTCCAGCGCGGCGAGGTTTTCCGGCACCGCGCCGCCGTGCTCGGCGAGCAGGATGCGGGATAGCGCGACGATCGCCTTGGCCTTGCGCGGTGCCAGCCCGCAGCTGCGGATCAGCGCCAGTACGCCGGCTTCGCCCAGTTCCACCATGGCGCGCGGATTGTCGGCGCGGGCGAACAGCGCCGGTGTCACCTGATTGACCCGGGCATCGGTGCATTGCGCCGACAGCAGCACCGCGATCAGCAGGGTGTAGGGGTCGCGGTGGGCGAGGGGGATCGGCGGATCGGGGTAGAGTTCCTGCAGGCGTCCGGCGATGTGGCGCGCCCGCTCCGCCTTGCGCATCAGCAGGACTCCAGCAGCGTGCGGATGCGCAGTGCCGCCTCCCGGCAGGCGTCGAGCGGCGCCACCAGGGCGATGCGCACGCGGTCCTCGCCCGGGTTGGTGCCGTCGGTGCCGACGCGGCCCAGGTAGCGCCCCGGCACCACGGTGACGTGGTGCTCGGCGAACAGCCGGCGGGTGAAGGTCTCGTCGTCGATGGGCGTGCGCGGCCACAGGTAGAACCCTGCGTCTGGTTGGGCAACGTCCAGATCCCCGCCCAGCACCTCCAGCACCACCTCGAATTTGCGCCGGTACTGGGCGCGATTCTCCCGCACATGGGCTTCGTCGTTCCAGGCGGCGATGCTCGCGAGCTGATGGGGGACTGGCATCGCGCAGCCGTGATAGGTGCGGTAGCGAAAGAAGGCATCGAGAACGGCCGCGTCCCCGGCAATGAAGCCCGAGCGGAGCCCGGGCAGGTTGGAGCGCTTGGACAGGCTGTGCAGCACCAGGCAGCGGCGGAAGTCGTCGCGGCCCAGCTCCGCGCAGGCCTGCAACAGCCCGGGTGGCGGGTTGTTCTCGTCGGGATAGAGTTCCGAATAGCACTCGTCGCTGGCGATGAGGAAGTCGTGGCGATCGGCCAGCGCGATCAGATGCTTGAGCCTCGCCAGCGGCGTGACCGCGCCGGTGGGGTTGCCCGGCGAGCACAGGTACAGCAGCTGGCAGCGTTCCCAGACCTGCGCCGGCACGGCCTGATAATCCGGCACGAAACCGTTGGCGGCGGTGCAATCGAGGTACCAGGGCCGGGCCCCGGCAAGCAGGGTGGCGCCCTCGTAGATCTGATAGAAGGGGTTGGGCATCAACACCAGGGCTTCCGGCCCAGGCTTGACGACGCACTGGGCGAGCGCGAACAGGCCTTCACGGGTGCCGTTGAGGGGCAGGACCTCGCGCTCCGGGTCGGGCGTCCGGGGCAGGGCGAAGCGCCGACGCAGCCAGGCGGCGATGGCCTCGCGCAGTGCCGGGCTGCCCTTGGTGGCTGGATAGGCGGACAGCTGGCCGAGATTTTCGGCGAGCGTGTCGAGCACGAAGCGCGGCGCCGGATGCTTGGGTTCGCCCACCGACAGATCGATGTGCGGGAGTCCGCCGGCGTTGGCCGGTGCCGTGCCCAGCAGGGCGCGGAGTTTCTCGAATGGATAGGGCTGCAGCTCGTGGAGTCCGGGATTCATGGCGGCGGTTCTCGGCGGCCGGCTCAGTCGCGCAGAGCGATTTCGTGGCGGGGGATTTCACGCAGGGCGCCGGCGGCGATGTCGTCGCGGTTGCGCTGATCGAGCTCGGCGCAGATGTCCCCCCGCAGCCGTTCGCAGGGTTCGGCGTCGGTGAGCGGCCGGCCGTCCTCCCCGGTGACGTAGAACACGTCCTCGACCCGTTCGCCGAGGGTGGCGATCTTGGCGCTGTGTACCTGCAGCTGGTGGGCCATGAAGATGCGCCCGAGGTGGGCGAGCAGCCCGGGGCGATCCGGCGTCAGCACCGTGATCCTTGTATGCCCCTGGTCTTCCGGGCTGATGAATGCGGCGGTACCGGTCGTCAGCTGCTTCAATTGGCGGGAGACCCGCCGGCTGGGTTTGGGCACCGCGTCGTCGGGTTCGGTGAGTACCTGGCGCAATACCCGGGTGACTTGGCGGACCCGCTGCGGGTTCTCTGCAAAGGGCTGGCCGTGGTCGTCAAGGGCGTAGAACAGATTGAGGGTGCGGCCTCCCCCCGGAGCGTACAGGCGCGCATCGACCACGTTCAGGTTGAGCTGGTCGAGGGCGCCGGCGATCTTGGGAAACACATTGCCGATGCCTCGGGTGTAGACGAACACCCGGGTCGCGGTGGCGTCCTCGACACCGGCGTTCTCGATATGGATGACCGGATTGCGGTCGCCCTGCTCATGCACCTGACGGGTGCAGCGGCGGATCACCGAGGCCTTCTCCTTGAGGAAGAAGTCGTCGCCGATCGCCCCCCAGATCGCCCGACACTGGCCTTCTGTGAGGCCGTCTGCGGCGAGCAACTCCAGGGATTCGGCGCGCGAATGCTCGATCCACTCCCGGCGGTTGATGGGGTTTTCCAGGCCGCGGTCGAAAGCCTCGCGGGTGGCCAGGTAGAGCTGGCGCATCAGCGCGCCCTTCCACTGGTTCCACAGCGTCGGGTTGGTGGCGTTCATGTCGGCCACGGTGAGCACGAACAGGTAGTCGAGGTGGATCTGGTCGCCCACCAGGCGGGCGAAGCGGTGGATGACGTCGGGGTCGTCGATATCCTCGCGCTGCGAGGTGGACGACATCAGCAGGTGGTGTTCGACCAGCCACTTCAGCAGCCGCACCTCCTGGTCGTCGAAGCCGTGGCGGCGGGCGAACAGGGCCACTTCGGTGGCGCCGAGCAGCGAGTGATCGCCGCCGCGGCCCTTGGCGATGTCGTGGTACAGCCCGGCGACGTAGAGCAGCTCCGGCTTGGGCAGGTTCTTCGCGACGTAGGCAGTGATGGGGAAGCGGTCGGCATCGGCCTGGTTGGCCAGGCGGCGCATGTTGCGCACCACCTGGATGGTATGGGCGTCGACCGGGTAGACGTGGAACAGGTCGTACTGCATCTGGCCGACGATGCGGCCGAATTCCGGCAGGTAGGCGCCGAGGATCCCGTAGCGGGACATGCGCTGCAGTTGGTTGGAGAGATTGCCCTTGCATTCGAGCAGGCGCACGAACAGCGCGTGGTTGCGCGGATCGTCACGGAAGCGGTCATCGATCCGCCACTGGTGGGCGAGGATGTTGCGAATGGTGGTGGAGCGGATGCCGCCGAGTTCAGGATGTTCGCCGAGCAGCACGAAGACCTCGAGCAGCGCCGAGGGATCGCGCTCGAAGAGGTCGGCGGAGACGGTTTCCAGGTAGTCGTTGCGGAGCTGAAAGCGCTCATTGAGGCGCAGGATGCGGTCGCCGCGGCCGCTGTGCAGAATCTCCTCGTCGAGGTACTGCAGCAGCATGTCGTTGAGCCGGCGCACGGTGAGTACGGTGCGGTAGTAGCGCTGCATGAACTGCTCGACGGCGAGGCTCTGCGGCGTATCGCGATAGCCGAACTGCTGGGCCAGGGCGCGCTGGTGGTCGAAGTACAGGCACTCCTCGGCGCGGCCGGCGATCAGGTGCAGACCATAGCGCACCCGCCAGAGGAACTCCTCGGCCTCGCGCAGCTGCTCGAATTCCTCGCGGGTGAGCAGGTCGCCGTTGGCGAGAATTTCCAATGAATGCACACCAAAATGCCGCTGCGCCATCCAGTGGATGGTCTGGATGTCGCGCAGTCCGCCCGGCGCTTCCTTGATGTTGGGTTCCAGGTTGTATTCGGTATTGCCGTGGCGTTCGTGGCGTTCCCGCTGCTCGTCGCGTTTGGCGCGAAAGAACTGCGCCGACGGCCAGATCCGGGACGGGCCGGTGCGCGCCTGCATCTCGTGCTCGATGCGGGCGTTGCCGGCAATGGTCCGGGTCTCCATCAGGTTGGTCGCCACGGTGATGTCGGCGCGGGCCGCGGCCTTGCATTCGCCCAGGGTGCGGACGCTGTGCCCG
This sequence comes from Pseudomonadales bacterium, assembly GCA_020847115.1. GTDB lineage: Bacteria > Pseudomonadota > Gammaproteobacteria > Pseudomonadales > Porticoccaceae > JAGPUQ01. The sequence goes on from JADLCO010000104.1 coordinate 5,579, forward strand.
ACCTTGAGCTGCAGATCCCACAGCGCGGCGATGAACGCCGAGACGTTTTCGGCATAGCGCTGGGGGCTGCGCCGGCTGGTGAGGATCAGGACATCGATGTCGGAGTGGGGGTGCAGTTCGCCGCGGCCGTAACCGCCTACGGCGAGCAGGGCGACCCGGTCGTCCCAGGGAAAGCGGCGCCATACGGCCTCCACGATCAGGTCCATGAAGGCCGCGCGCTCGGACACCAGCAGCCGCACGGGCTCGCCGCCGCGATAGCGCAGGTCGAACGACTCGCCGGCCGCGTGCGACAGACGGCGCAGTTCCGGCAGCGGCAGCGCCGCGTGCACGCTGGCGACGAGGTTGGCCAGCGCCGGCTCGCGATCGAGAGAGGATAGCCGCGGGGTCATGGCGGGGACTGAAAGCTTTCGTCCCGGCGCGCGGTGAGCACTTCGACGCCGTCGGCGGTGACCGCCAGGGTGTGCTCCCACTGCGCGGAGAGGCGGCCGTCCCGGGTTTCCACCGTCCAGCCATCCGGTTTCAGCCGGGTGTGGTGGCGCCCGGCGTTGATCATCGGTTCGATGGTGAAGGTCATGCCCTCCTTCAGCGCCAGGCCGGTGCCGGGGGCGCCATAATGGAGCACTTGGGGATCCTCGTGGAACTGGCGCCCGATGCCATGGCCGCAGTATTCGCGGACCACCGAGTAGTAGTTGCTCTCCGCGTGCTGCTGGATGGCGTGGCCGATGTCGCCGAGCCGGCAGCCGGGGCGCACCAGTGCGATCGCCCGGTAGAGGCATTCCCGGCTGACCCGCATCAGGCGCTGGGCGTGCTCGGGGACCTTGCCGATGCCGAACATCATGCTGGTGTCGCCGTGGAAGCCGTCCTTGATGATGGTGATGTCCACATTGACGATATCGCCGCTCTTGAGGATGCGGCTGTCGGCGGGAATGCCGTGGCAGACCACCTGGTTGATCGAGGTGCAGATCGACTTGGGAAAGCCGCGGTAGTTCAGGGGCGCCGGGATGGCACCCTGCACCCGGACGATGTGGTCGTGGCAAATCCGGTCCAGTTCACCGGTGGAGATGCCGGGCTCCAGGTAGGGCGCGATCATCTCCAGCACTTCCGCCGCGAGCCGGCCGGCGATCCGCATGCGCTCGATTTCTGCCGAGGTCTTGATGCTGACGGCCATGGCGGAAATCCGGGAGTCCAGGGTGGTGCGGAAGGCCGAACAGTGTACTCCATGTTGTCTGCGGCGGGACTCCCGGCATCGGTGCCGACACCTTTTTGTGGTATAAAGGCGGGCGCGCCGACGCGGCTTGCCGTGCGGCGCCGATCCTTTCCATCAACGACTGCCACACACATGCCGGCACGTTGTCCCGGGTGCCCTGCGGGGTTGGGCAATGGGGCATGTGGAGGTTCAACCCAACCAGAGGAAATTGCTATGACCGCCGTCAGCATGCGGGACATGTTGCAGGCCGGTGTCCATTTCGGCCACCAGACCCGCTTCTGGAACCCCAAGATGCGCACCTATATCTTCGGGGCGCGCAACAAGATTCACATCATCAACCTCGAGCACACGGTCCCGGCGTTCAATCGCGCGCTGGAGCAGGTGCGGGCGCTGTCCGCGAAAGGCAACAAGGTGTTGTTCGTGGGCACCAAACGGGCTGCGCAAAAGATCGTCAAGGAGCAGGCCGAGCGCTGCGGCATGCCCTATGTGAGCCATCGCTGGCTGGGCGGCATGCTCACCAATTACAAGACCATCCGCAGCTCCATCCGCCGCTACCGCGAGCTCGAGGAGCAGAGCCGGGACGGCACCTTCGACAAGCTGACCAAGAAGGAAGCGCTGACCCGCACCCGGATGATGGAGAAGCTCGAGCGCTCCATCGGCGGCATCAAGGACATGGGTGGATTGCCCGATGCGCTGTTCGTGATCGACGTCGATCACGAACGCATCGCCGTGCAGGAGGCCAACAAGCTGGGCATCCCGGTGATCGGCATCGTGGACACCAACAGCGACCCGGACGGCGTCGACTTCGTCATCCCCGGCAACGATGACGCCATTCGCGCGGTCAAGCTCTATGTCGAGGCGATGGCCGACGCGGTGCTGAACGGGCGCTCCGCTTCCGGTGCTGGCTCGGCGCGCGACGAATTCATCGAGGTGGCCGAGACTGGCGCCGCCAATGCCTGACCGATCCGGCCGCCGCGGCGGCCGGCCAAACGGGTTGGGCGTGGGCGATCCATTTGCAGTAGTTGGCTAGGGCATCCGCGGACGGATGCGGGAGAACCATATGACGGCAATCAGCGCAGCTCTGGTGAAGGAGCTTCGTGAGCGGACCGGTCTGCCGATGATGGAGTGCAAGAAGGCGCTCCAGGACGCGGCCGGCGATATCGATGTGGCCATCGAAAACCTGCGCAAGTCGGGCGGCATGAAAGCCGCCAAGAAGGCGGGTCGCATCGCTGCGGATGGCGTGGTCGCGGCCCGGGTGGCCGACGATGGGCGCTGCGGCGTGCTGGTCGAGGTCAATTCGGAGACCGACTTCGTCGCCCGCGACGGCAATTTTCTGGGCTTCGTCGGCCAGGTCGTCGACTCGGTCTTTGCCGAGCGCAGCGAAGACATCGCCGCGCTGCTGGCGGGGGGGCTCGAGACGGCGCGCGAGGCGCTGGTGCAGAAGATCGGCGAGAACATCAGCGTGCGCCGCGCCCGGGTGCTGGAAGCGCCGACGGTGGGTGAGTATGTGCACAGCAACAACCGCATCGGCGTGTTGGTGGCGTTGACCGGCGGCAGCCGCGAGCTCGCGCGCGACATCGCCATGCATGTGGCGGCGGTGAACCCGCAGGTCGCCAAGCCCGAGCAGATGCCCGCCGAGCTGGTGGAGAAGGAGCGCGAAATCTTCGCCGCCCAGGCGCGGGAGAGCGGCAAACCCGAGGCCATCATCCAGAAGATGATCGAGGGCCGGGTGGGCAAGTTCCTCGCCGAGGCCAGTCTGGTCGAGCAGCCGTTCGTCAAGGACCCCGAGATCAAGGTGGGCAAGTTGCTCAAGGATGCCGGTGCGGACATCCTCGGATTCGTGCGTTTCGAGGTTGGTGAGGGCATCGAGGTGGCGACCACCGATTTTGCCGCCGAAGTCGCGGCGCAGGTTCAGGCTGCCCGCTGAGCGGGAGCGAGCCCGTTGGTCGCCGAAGTCGAGGCCAGATATCGCCGCGTGCTGCTCAAGCTCAGCGGCGAGGAACTGTCGGGCGAGGCCGGTAGCGGCATCGACGCGGCGGTGCTCGAACGCACCGCCGCGGAAATCGCCCAGCTGCTCGCGATCGGCGTCCAGGTCGGGTTGGTGGTGGGCGGCGGCAACCTGTTCCGGGGCGCCGCATTGCAGGCCGCCGGCATGGATCGGATCACCGGCGACCAGATGGGCATGTTAGCGACGCTGATGAATGCTCTGGCGCTGCGCGATGCCCTGGAACGCAAGGGACTGCCCGCCGAGCTCATGTCCGCGCTGGCGGTTGCCGGCATTGCCGAACCCTATGATCGCCGCCGGGCCGTGGCGTATCTGGCGGCCGGTCGCGTGGTGCTGTTCGCGGCCGGCACCGGCAATCCGCTTTTCACCACGGATTCGGCGGCCTGTCTCCGCGCCGTCGAGGTAGGCGCTGAGGTCGTGTTGAAAGCCACCAAGGTGGATGGGGTGTACTCGGCGGACCCGCTGATCCATCGGGACGCCGAATTGTACGCCCGCCTGACCTATGACCAAGTGCTCGACGGCAAGCTCGGGGTCATGGACCTCGCCGCGATCTGTCTGTGTCGCGACCACGGCATTCCGATTCGGGTGTTTCGGATGGCCAAGTCCGGGGCCCTGCTGAATATCGCCCTGGGCGGCAGCGAGGGCACCCTGGTGGGAGGGGATTGAGGTGATCGAAGAATTCAAGGCCGACGCCGCCGAGCGCATGGACAAGGCGCTCGACGCCCTGGCCGCGACCCTGGGCCGGCTGCGTACCGGGCGCGCCCATCCGAGCATTCTCGACGGCATCCTGGTCGAGTATTACGGCAGCGCCACGCCATTGCGGCAGGTTGCCAACGTGGTGGCCGCCGATGCCCGCATGCTCACCATCACCCCCTACGACAAGGGGGCCGTCCGCGACATCGAGCGCGCCATCATCAACTCCGATCTCGGCCTCAATCCAGCCTCCGCCGGCGAAGTCATCCGGGTGCCCATGCCCCCCCTCACCGAAGAGACCCGCAAGGCGCTGATCCGTCAGGCGCGCCAGGAGGCCGAGCACACGCGAGTGTCGATTCGCAACATCCGCCGGGATGTGCTGGCGGACATTCGCGAGCTGACCAAGGCCAAGGAGATCAGCGAGGATGACGAGCGCCGCGCCCAGGAGGACGTGCAGCGCATCACCGACCGTCATATTGCCCGCGTCGACCAGATCCTTGCGGAGAAAGAAAAAGATCTCATGGAAATCTGATTCCGGGAGGACGCCATGTCGGAGGCCAAGCTTCCCGAACGGGTTGCGACTGCTCACCCGCTGCGCCACGTGGCCATCATCATGGACGGCAACGGGCGCTGGGCGCGAGCCCGGGGTCTGTCGCGGCTCGCCGGGCACCGCGCCGGCGTCGAGCGGGTGCGCGAGGTGCTCGACGCCTGCCGTGAGCACGGTATCGACATCGTCACCCTGTTTGCCTTCAGCAGCGAAAATTGGCAGCGGCCCGTCGAAGAGGTGCATGGCTTGATGGCGCTGTTCGCTGCCTACCTGCGCCGGGAGCGCAATGACCTGGTGCGGCGCGGGGTCAGCCTGAAGGTGGTGGGTGGACGCAGCCGCTTCAGCCCGCGCCTGTGTCGGCTGATCGATCGGGTCGAGCAGGCCACCGCCGCGGGCGGCACGCGGCTCAATCTGGCGGTGGACTATGGCGGCCGCTGGGACATCGTCCAGGCGGCGCGCCGCATCGCCGAGCAGGTGTGCGCGGGCGGCCTGGCGCCGGAGGACATCGACGAGACGGTGCTGGAGCGCCACCTCTGCCTGGCCGATGTGCCGGCTCCGGACCTCTGCATTCGCACCGCGGGCGAGCAGCGCATCAGCAATTTTCTACTGTGGCAGTTCGCCTATACCGAATTCTGTTTCGCCGATTGCCATTGGCCGGACTTCGACGGTGATGCCTTTCGCGCCGCAGTGGCCGAATACCGGGGCCGTCAACGGCGATTTGGCCGTTCGCTGCCGGCGGAGCCGTCGCGATGCTCGGGCAGCGGCTGATCACCGGCGCGCTGCTCGCCGCGATCTTTGCGGGCGCACTGGTGTGGCTGCCCACCGCAATGCTGATCCTGCTCATCGCTGGCGTGGTCCTGGCCGGCGCCTGGGAGTGGGGCCGACTGTCCGGTCTCTCCGGATCGGTTCGCCTGGGCTATGTGCTCGCAGTGGCCGCAATCTTGCTGGGCTGTCATTGGGCTTGGCCTCGCTGGACCCCGCTGGTGTTGGCTGCAGCTGGTCTGTGGTGGCTGGCGATGCTGTGCTGGGTGGTTGCCTACCCACGCGGCGCGCGCTGCTGGAGTGGCGTCCTGACCCCGGTGATGGGTGCCATGGCCTTGGTCCCCGCTTGGGTGGCGGCCTGCTGGCTCCTGGTGCAGGAGCGCGGTGCGCTCTGGCTCGGAGTGGTGGTCGTGGTCGTGGCCGCTTCCGACATCGGTGCCTATTTTGGCGGGCGCGCCTGGGGGCGGCATCGCCTGGCGCCCGCCGTGAGTCCGGGCAAGACGTGGGAAGGCGTGGCCTGCGGCCTGGCCTTGGCGCTGTTCCTGGGGCTGCTGGCCGCGGTGCCGCTGGGGCTTGGCGAGCGCTGGCCCGCGTGGCTCGCGGTGGCGCTGCTGGGCACTGCTGCCGGGGTCCTCGGCGACCTCGGCGAAAGCATGGTCAAGCGCCATCACGGGGTCAAGGACAGCGGTTCGCTATTGCCCGGGCATGGTGGCGTCCTCGATCGTATCGACAGCCTCACCGCGGCGCTGCCGACCTTCGCGCTGGGGCTCGCATGGTCGGGACTGACCTCCGGCGCGGCGGGTTTCTGAGGGTCTGATGATGCGCGGCGTGGCAATCCTGGGTTCGACCGGGTCCATCGGGGCCAGCGCACTGGCGGTGATCGCCCGCCATCCCGAACGCTTCCGGGTCTTCGCGCTCAGCGGCCAGCGCCGGCTCGACGTGCTGATCGAGCAGAGCTGGCAGTTTCGCCCCTCAGCGGTGGTGGTTCCGGATGTGGCGGCGGCACAGCAGATCGCGGCGCGGCTCCCCGCCGCGACCCGGGTGCTGGTGGGGGTGCCGGGCTTGGAGGAGATCGCGGCGGACAGTCGCGCCGACACCGTGGTCGCCGCCATCGTCGGTGCCGCCGGGCTGCTGCCGTCGCTCGCCGCGGCGCGTGCCGGCAAGCGCCTGCTGCTGGCCAACAAGGAGGCGTTGGTGATGGCCGGTCGCCTGTTCATGGCAGCGGTCGCCGCAGGTGGCGCCACCCTGCTGCCGCTGGACAGTGAGCACAACGCCATCTTTCAGTGCCTGCCGGCGGGACCGAGGGAAGCGGCCGGGGTGCGCCGGTTGATCCTGTCCGGCTCCGGAGGCCCGTTCCGCACTCTGGCACCAGAACAATTCGCCACCATCACCCCGGAGCAGGCCTGCGCCCACCCGACTTGGCGCATGGGCCGCAAGATTTCCGTCGATTCCGCCACCATGATGAACAAGGGCCTCGAATTGATCGAGGCCTGCTGGCTGTTCGGCGTGGGCGAGGAGCTGATCGACATCGTGATCCACCCGCAGAGCATCGTGCATTCGCTGGTGGAGTACGCCGACGGTTCGGTGCTGGCCCAACTGGGCAATCCCGATATGCGCGCGCCCATCGCCCATGCCCTGGCCTGGCCCGAGCGCATCGACTCCGGCGTGGCGCGGCTGAATCTCGCTGCAATCGCCCGCCTAGAGTTTGCCGCACCGGACCCGCAGCGCTTCCCGGCCCTGCGGCTGGCCCGCGCCGCCGCGGCCGCCGGCGGCGACGTCCCGGCGGCACTCAACGCCGCCAACGAGGAGGCAGTGGCCGCTTTCCTCGCCGGCGCGCTGCCCTTTACCGCCATCGCCGCGGTGGTCGAGGACGTGCTCGAGGGCTGGTCGGCCGCTGAACCGGACAGCATCGCGGCAGTCCAAGCCAGCGATGAACGGGCGCGGGCGCTCGCCGCCGCCGCGATCCGGCGCTGTTCCGAGGAGGGTTGAACGATGGGTTGGCTGCAGCAGGTGTTCTACTTCGTGCTGGTGCTGGGCGTCCTGATCACCTTCCACGAGTTCGGCCACTTCTGGGTGGCGCGCCGCTGTGACGTGCGGGTGCTGCGGTTTTCGATTGGTTTCGGCCCCGCCCTGTTGCGCTGGCGGGACCGCCGCGGCACCGAATTCGTGGTCGCGGCGCTGCCGCTTGGCGGCTACGTCAAGATGCTCGACGAGCGCGAGGGCGAGGTGCCGCCCGCCGAGCTGCAGCATGCCTTCAACCAGCGGCCCGTGGGCCAGCGCATTGCCACGGTGGCAGCTGGGCCACTGGCCAATTTCCTGTTGGCGATCCTGGCTTACTGGATCGTCTTCCTCCACGGCGTGCAAGGGGTGGCTCCGGTGGTGGCCGAGGTCGTTCCCGGCTCGGTGGCGGCAGCGGCCGGAGTGCGTCCCGGGCAGGAGATCGTCGCCGTCGACGATGGTGCGACGCCCACCGTGCAGGCATTGGGAGAGCGCCTGGTGCGGCGCCTGGGCGACAGCGGGCTGCTGCGCCTGCGGGTGCGCGAGCCCGACTCCAATGTCATTCTGGAACTCGACGCGGAACTGGCGCGTTGGGATCTGGATCCCGACGCGCCGGATCCGATCGGCGATCTGGGCTTGGTGCTGTTTCGGCCCAAGGCACCCGCGGTGGCGGCGGTGATCGAGCCCGGCAGCCCGGCGGAGCAGGCCGGCCTCCGGGTGGGGGACCGAATCCTAGCCGCCGATGGTGCCGGCATCGACGACTGGGAGGCCTGGGTCGCCCACGTCCGCGACCGCCCCGAACGCACTATCTTGCTGGTGATCGAACGCGCCGGCCAGCGGCTCGAGCTCGCGGTCACACCCAGACGGGTAACGGCCAACGGCCAGGTCTACGGGCAAGTGGGCATGGCTGCCGAGGGCGTCGAATGGCCGGCCGAATATCGGCGCGAGGTTCGCTACGGCCCGGCGGCGGCCCTTGCCCGCGCGGCGGCCACCACCTGGGACAACAGCGCGATGATCCTCGCCTCCATCGGCAAGATGCTGGTCGGCGACATCTCCGTTCGCCACTTGAGCGGACCCATCACCATTGCTAAAGTGGCCGGCGCTTCGGCGGAGTACGGCGTGGTGCCGTTGCTCCAGTTCATGGCGCTGCTGAGCGTGAGCCTGGGCGTGCTGAACCTGCTGCCGATACCGGTGCTCGATGGCGGCCATCTAATGTACTACGGCGTCGAAGCGGTGCGCGGCAAACCGCTGTCGGAGCAGGTGCAGGAGCTGGGCTACCGTATCGGCCTGTCGCTGGTGATCGGACTGATGGTGCTGGCTCTGTACAATGATGTGTTACGCCTGTGATCCCTGCCCAAGCCTCGCAACCCGACCAGGAGGCTGCATCCGGCATCGGCCAGGCTCCCGTTGGTCCGCCCGGAGTCGCTAGCCATCAAATCCCTACCCCAGATTCCTGTTGTGGCGCGGGCCGCCGGCTGCGCAGTCCTGTGTGGCCTGCTGCTGTTGCTGGCAATACCGCGGTTGGCATTCGCGGCGTTGTTCCAGGTAGAGGACGTGCGCATCGAAGGGCTACAGCGCGTCTCCGCGGGAACCGTGTTTGCGGCCTTGCCGGTAAGCCCTGGGGAATTGATCGATGACCAGGGCATCCGCGCCGCGGTCGAGACGCTGTTTCGCACCGGTTATTTCGAGGACATCCGCATCGAGCGGGATGGCGACGTCCTGGTGGTGCGGGTGGTGGAACGGCCCGCGATCGCCGAAATCAACATCGATGGCAACAAGGCGATCGAGACCGATCAGCTGCTGAAGGCTTTGCGCGATGCTGGCCTCGCCGAAGGACAAATTTTCCGCCAGGCGGTGCTCGAGGGCATGAGCCAGGAGCTGCGGCGCCAGTATGTCGCCCAAGGGCGCTATGGCGCATCGGTGACCGCCGAGGCGCGCACGCTGCCGCGCAACCGGGTGGCGATCGATCTCGATATCGTCGAAGGCAAGACCGCTGCCATCAAGCACATCAACATCGTCGGCAATCACAGCTTCGACTCGAAACAATTGCTCAAGCTGTTCGAGCTGAAAACCACCGGGATGTTTTCCTGGTTCAGC
>JADLCO010000105.1 GCA_020847115.1 Pseudomonadales bacterium
CGGCTCCAGTTCCGCGATGATCTCCATGGCACGCCGCTTGGGTGCGCCGGTCACCGAGCCGCCGGGAAAACAATTCTCCAGCAGTGCCAGCGGACTCTGGTCCGGGCGCAGTCGCCCGCGGATGGTGCTCACCAGATGATGCACATTGGCGAAGCTCTCCAGCGCGAACAATTCGGGCACGATGATGGATCCCGGCCTGCAGGACTTGCCGAGATCGTTGCGCAGCAGGTCGACGATCATCAGATTCTCGGCGCGATCCTTGGCGCTGTGCCGCAGTGCCGCTGCCAGTGCGGCATCCTCTGCCGGTGTGGCGCCGCGTGGCGCGGTACCCTTGATGGGCCGGGTTTGCGCCTGGTCCCCAGCCACGTGCAGGAACTGCTCGGGTGACAGGCAGAGTATTGCCTGCCCGGGCCAGCAGAAAAAGGCGCTGTAGGGGGAGGGCAGCAGAGCGCGCAGACGGCGATATGCGTGCCAGGGATCACCGCGGCAGCCCGCGTGAAAGTGCTGGGCATAATTGACCTGGTAACAGTCCCCGGCACGCAGGTAGGCGAGGATGCGGGCGATGTCGGCGCGGAATCGGTGCGGCGGCGTGGTTGCGCGAAAATCGCAGGTGAGCCGGAAGTCATCCGACGTCGCGGCCGGGGTGGCCGCGCTTCGGCAACGCGCGCGGATTTCGCGCCGCAGTCGCGGCGGGCACCAGGGATGGAACACGAGTCGGGTGCGCCGCGCCTGGTGGTCGACGATCACCGCCCAAGGATAGCAGCCGACGCGCATCAGCGGCCAGGGCAGGAGCTCCGCGGGGCGCGGCGCAAGCCTCATCAATTCCAGTCCGGCGGGATAGCTGAGCCAGCCGATCAGGCCGCCGGTGAACGGCAGCAGCTCGGCGTCCCGCGGCGCCCGGGCGTCGTGCGTGAGCGCCTCCAGCAGGGCCCCGACGGCGCCCAGGGTGGCGCGCACCGCACCCGGATTCGCGCTCAGCAGTCGGGTCGGGGCGGCGCTGATGACGTCGTAGCGGCCGGCGCTGCTGCCGGGCCGGCCGCTGTCCAGCCACACCGGATCGGGCAGATCGCGGAGCGCCGCAAATAGCGCCGCGGCGTCCGGCTGATGGGCGAGTTCCTCAATCTGGACCATGGCGCGCCCGGAAAATGGCGAAGCCTAGCGGGGTGACGATGTGCTGGCAATGCAGCGCCCCGGGGTACGGGCATGCGCGGCGCCGGGCGCCCTATATACTGCGCGCTCCGTTGTCGACTCGAAGGTATGACCATGACCGACGCACCTCATGACCTGACCCCCGATCTCTGCGATGCCAACCCGGACTTGCAGGTGCTGGAGCCCATGCTGTCCAGTTACGGTGGCCGCGCGGCGTTCGGTGGCGAGATCGTGACCGTGAAGTGTTTCGAGGATAACTCACTGGTGAAAGACCTGTTGGCCAAGCCCGGACGCGGCAAGGTACTGGTGGTTGACGGTGGCGGGTCGCTGCGCCGCGCGTTGCTGGGAGACCAGATTGCGGCGGGTGCCGCCGGGAACGGCTGGGCGGGCGTCGTGATCTACGGCTGCGTGCGCGACGTCTGCCAGCTGGCGGAGACCGATCTGGGGGTGCAGGCGCTGGCGGCGATTCCGCTGAAAACCGAGCGCAAGGGGATCGGAGAGGCCAATGTTCCGGTGACCTTTGGTGGGGTGACATTCCGCCCTGGAGAGTATCTGTATGCGGACGACAATGGAGTGGTCGTGTCGCCGCGAGCCTTGGCCGCCGGCTGATCCCGGCTCAGCACCGGGTTGGCTTGCCACGCGGCCGGCTTCTCGAAGCCGCCCTCACTAAAATCTGATCCACTGCATGAGGCGCTCCATTTCGGAGCGTTTCATTTTTGTCGTGCGCCAATCGAGGGCGTTCGGCCATTCCCCGGTCGCCGGAGGGGTTCCCTCCTGGTTTGACGCTTCCATTTTCGCCGTTTTGGCATGGTTAGTGCCTTTTGGGTAACGCCGCTGGCGAGTGTCGGTGGGTCGGCCGTCGCTGGAGGACTCCATCACGGTGGCCGACTGTAGCGTCGTTTGTTGCGGGACCACAGCCTCTGACCTGGCTGTCGGCGCCCCGCTTGGATCTAGGAGCACAGCGATGAAAATGGTCTGCGCGATAATCAAACCGTTCAAGCTCGACGATGTGCGGGAAGCGCTTTCGGGAGTCGGGGTGCAGGGAATCACCGTCACCGAGGTAAAGGGATTCGGTCGTCAAAAGGGGCACACGGAGCTCTATCGCGGTGCCGAATACGTGGTGGATTTCCTGCCCAAGGTGAAGATCGAGGTGGCGGTTGATGAGTCGGTGCTGGATGCGGTGATCGAGGCGATCAGCAATTCTGCCAATACCGGCAAGATCGGTGACGGCAAGATCTTCGTCTACGCCCTCGAGCAGGTGATTCGCATCCGTACCGGTGAAACCGGGGCCGAGGCGTTGTAGCTCGGATCGGTGGCAGCGTATTTCCAAGTTATCTTCTACCCAGGCGAAGGAAACTATCGATGAAAACCCTGAACCGACATGGCCTCGCTGCCGCGATGGCTGGCTTGTTGCTGCCGTGCGTGGCGGTCGCCCAGGATGAAGCGGCGTCGACGCTCAATTCCGGCGATACCGCTTGGATGCTGACTTCGACGGCCCTGGTGCTGTTCATGACCATTCCCGGGCTGGCGCTCTTCTACAGTGGTATGGTGCGCAGCAAAAACCTGCTCTCGGTGATGATGCAGTGCTTCGCCATCACTGCACTGATCACGGTGTTGTGGGCGCTGTACGGCTACAGCCTGGCGTTCGACACGACCGGCATGGAGCAGGGTGTAGTCAATTTCAACAGCTTCGTCGGCGGGTTTGGCAAGGCATTTCTGAATGGTCTGACGGTGGAAAGTCTGATCATGACCATTCCGGAAACGGTGTTCATGTGCTTCCAGATGACCTTCGCCATCATCACTCCAGCGCTGATCGTGGGCGCCTTTGCCGAGCGCATGAAATTCTCCGCCATGCTGTGGTTCATGGGGCTGTGGTTCACGTTCATCTACGCACCCACCGCACACATGGTGTGGAGCGGCGATGGCGGCCTGATGTGGGATTGGGGCGTGCTGGATTTCGCCGGTGGCACCGTGGTGCACATCAATGCCGGAATTGCCGGGCTGGTGGCCTGCCTGGTACTTGGTCCGCGCAAGGGCTTTCCCACCACTGCCATGCCGCCGCACAACCTGGGCTATACCCTGATCGGCGCGTCCATGCTGTGGGTGGGTTGGTTCGGCTTCAACGCCGGTAGCGCCGTGGCGGCCAATGGCACCGCGGGCATGGCCATGGCGGTGACCCAGATCGCCACCGCGGCGGCCGCGCTCGGCTGGATGTTCAGTGAGTGGGTGAGCCACGGCAAGCCCAGCGTGCTGGGCATCGCGTCTGGTGCCGTGGCCGGTCTGGTGGCGATTACGCCGGCATCGGGATTCGTCGGTCCCATGGGCGCCCTGGTGATTGGCATTGCCGCCGGTGTGCTCTGTTTCCTCTCCGCCACCAAGCTCAAGCGTGCCTTGCGTTACGACGACTCGCTGGATGTGTTCGGTGTACACGGCGTGGGCGGCATCGTCGGCGCCCTGCTCACTGGCGTGTTCGCGGCAGCCAGCCTGGGTGGGTCGAAGGCGGATCTCGACATCGCCGGTCAGTTGTGGATTCAGCTCAAGGGTGTGCTGGTGACGGTGGTGTTCAGCGGCATTGGCACCTTCGTCATCCTCAAGGTGCTGGACATGATCATGGGCCTGCGTGCGACGCCGGAGCAGGAAACCGAAGGGCTCGATCTGGCCCTGCACGACGAGCGCGGCTACAACCTGTAGTTGATCGGGCGGCGGCTGCGGTAGTCGCTTGCCCAAACGACGACGCCCCGCTGATGCGGGGCGTCGTCGTTTGGGCGTCCGTCGGCAGGGCCGACGGCGCAGCGGCATCCTCGATCAGTGGAACTGATCTTCCTCGGTGGAACCGGTGAGCGCGGTGACGGATGAAGCGCCGCCCTGGATCACCGTGGTCATGTCGTCGAAGTAGCCGGTACCCACTTCCTGCTGGTGGGCGACGAAGGTGTAGCCCTTGTCGCGCGCCGCGAATTCCGGCTCCTGCACCATTTCGACATAGGCCTTCATGTCTTCGCGGGCGTAGGAATACGCCAACTCGAACATGTTGTACCACATGTTGTGAATGCCGGCCAAAGTGATGAACTGGAACTTGTAGCCCATCGCCGAGAGTTCGCGCTGGAACTTGGCGATGGTCGCGTCGTCCAGGTTCTTCTTCCAGTTGAACGACGGCGAGCAGTTGTAGCTGAGCAACTGGTCGGGGTACTTGGCCTTGATGGCCTCGGCGAATTTGCGGGCTTCGGCCAGATCCGGCGTCGCGGTTTCACACCAGAGCAAGTCGGCGTAGGGGGCGTAGGCCAGGCCGCGCGAAAGAGCCTGGTCGATGCCGGCGCGCACCTTGTAGAAACCTTCGCTGGTGCGCTCACCGGTCAGGAACGGCTAGTCGTTCTCGTCCACGTCGTTGGTCAGCAGATCGGCGGCGTTGGCGTCGGTGCGCGCCAGGACGATCGTGGGCACGTCGGCGACGTCGGCGGCGAGGCGCGCGGCGATCAGCTTCTGGATGGCTTCCTGGGTCGGCACCAGCACCTTGCCGCCCATGTGGCCGCACTTCTTCACCGAGGCGAGCTGGTCTTCCCAGTGCACGCCGGCGGCGCCCGCCTCGATCATCGCCTTCATCAATTCATAGGCGTTGAGCACGCCGCCGAAACCGGCTTCGGCGTCGGCCACGATGGGCAGGAAGTAGTCGATGTAGTCCTTGTCGCCCGGGTTCTTGCCCGCTTTCCACTGGATCTGGTCGGCGCGCCGGAAGCTGTTGTTGATGCGCTTGACCACGGCCGGGACTGAGTCCACCGGGTACAGCGACGGGTCCGGGTACATGGAGGAGGCGCTGTTGTTGTCCGCCGCGACCTGCCACCCGGAGAGGTAGATGGCCTGGATGCCCGCTTTCGCCTGCTGCACCGCCTGGCCACCGGTGAGGGCACCCATGGCATTGACGAAATCTTTCTCCGGGCGAAACGCCGGTTTGGCACCCTTGGTGATCAGTTCCCAGAGTTTTTCGGCGCCGCGCCGGGCGATGGTGTTCTCGACCTTGATCGAGCCGCGCAAACGCACCACGTCTGCGGCGCTGTAGGTGCGGGTGACGCCCTTCCAGCGCGGATTGGCGGCCCAGTCCTGCTGAATGCGTTCAATCTCCGCATTGCGGTCGTAGTTGCCGGTGGTCATAGTGGTTCGCTCCTTGGCGGGCATGGGTGGAGAGGCGCGCATTGTATTTTCTGTACAATGATTCGGCTAATTTATCGCCTTTATCTTCGAAATTTTTTGCATGAATATAA
>JADLCO010000106.1 GCA_020847115.1 Pseudomonadales bacterium
CCCTTGATCTTGACCGGATCGAGCACGCAGGGGCGGTCGGAAATGATCACCGACACGCCACGGTGCGCGATCGCTTCGCGCAGCGTCTGATACATCTGCGCGAGATCGTAGGAATCCACCGTGCGCACCCAGGTTACGCCGATCGCGCGCACCAGGGCTTCATAGTCCACCTTGGGGGCTTCCTCGCCGCGCAGCGTCTTGCCCGTGCCCGGATGCTCCTGGCCGCCGGTCATTGCGGTGATGTGATTGTCGAGCAGCAGCACGGTGATATTGGCCTGGTTGTAGACCGCATCGATCAGGCCGGGGATGCCTGCATGCAGAAAGGTCGAGTCGCCGATGGTGGCCATCACCGGCTTGGGGTCCCCGGCCTTGGACATGCCGATCGCATTGCCGATGGACGAGCCCATCGATACCGTAGTGTCCAGGCCGCGCAGCGGATCGAGACAGGCGAGGGTGTAGCAGCCGATGTCCCCGGCCACCCGTGCACCGGACGCCCTCACCGCCATGAAACTCGAGGTGTGCGGGCAGCCCGCGCACAGCACCGGCGGTCGCACCAGCGGTTCCAGCGCCCAGTTGGCGCGCTGCGCGCGCGGCTCGAGCACACCCGCCTGTTCGAATCCGGCGCGTACCAGTTCAGGTGAGAATTCGCCCATACGCGGGAAAAACCGCTTGCCCTCCACCTTGATGCCTAGCGCGAGCAATTCTTTCTCGATCACCGGCTCCAGCTCCTCGACGACAAACACGCGTTCCACCGACTCGCAATAGCGCCGCAGCAGCCCTTCGGGCAGAGGCCAGGAGGCGCCAAGTTTCAGCACACTGGCATTGGGCAGAACTTCGCGTACATAGGGGTAGCAGGTGCCTGCGGTGATCACGCCGAAACTCGCATCGCCCGTTTCCCAACGGTTTATCGAAGCGGTCTCGAGGTACGCCTTCAATTTGGCTTCGCGCTCGAGCACGACCACATGGCGGCGCCGCGCATGCGCGGGAATCATCACATTTTTGGCTGGATCTTCGATGAACGGACGCGCAGCAACTTCCTTGCGCGGGCCGATGGCGACGGGACTGCGCGTGTGCGACAACCGTGTGGTGCCGCGCACGATGACCATGGTGTCGAATTGCTCCGAGAGTTCGAATGCCAGGCGCGTGTAGTCGAGCGCCTCCTGCGCGTCGCAAGGCTCGAGCACCGGCACTGTGGCGAGCTGGGCGTAGATGCGCGTGTCCTGTTCGTTCTGCGAGCTATGGATGCCGGGGTCGTCGCATATTGCGAGCACCAAACCACCATTGACGCCGATATAGGATTGCGACATGAACGCGTCGGCGGCGACATTGAGGCCCACGTGCTTCATCGACGCGAGCGCGCGGCTGCCGGAAAACGCCGCGCCCATGGCGACATCGAGCGCGACCTTTTCATTGGTTGACCATTGGGCGTGCAGGTCCTCCGCCGGGTAGTCGGCCAGGGCCTCCATGATTTCGGTGCTGGGCGTGCCCGGGTAGGCTGCGGCCACCCGCACGCCGGCTTCCCAGGCGCCGCGCGCGATCGCCTCGTTTCCGGTCAAGGGTCTGACGTCTTTCAGCTGGTCTGGCAAATTTACAACTGTCTCCGGCGCTGCGCGCATGCGCTGTCCTCCCTGACAAAAAATACATACTTCTTGTAGTTGACCCCGGATGATCCTCAAACCGCCCGGCGGATGATTTGATCTAGATTAAACGGGACCGACAAACTTGGGGAAATACGACAGGAACCGGCGTGTCATGCTCCTGTATCGATTGCGGGCTGGACCTGCGCGTCGGCAAGCGCCAGACGCTGGCGATCGATCAGCTTGAGCATGGTGTCAACGCTGATGGATCGAAACGTGGCCTTGGCAATTTCATCGACTTCGGTCATGACTACGCCCAGCGCGCGGCCGATTTCGCTCGAATCGTCGAACTCGTCGCTCTCGCCGGTGCGCGTGCGGATGTCTTCGAACAGATCAATCACGTCCATCAGCGTGAGTCGTTTGGCGTTGCCGCTGAAGCGGTAGCCGCCGCCGACGCCGCGCGCCGATTCGACCAGGCCGGCACGCCCCAGTTCGCGCAGAACCTTGGCCAAGTGATGGGTGGAGGCGGCGTATTTTTCAGCGATTTCCGCGGCCGACAGCTGGCGCCCCGGATTGGCCGCGAATTCGAGCACGCTGTACAGCGCCAGACTGGTGCTTTTTTGCAGTTTCATGCGTAACTTCCCGGCATCAGTCCAGGTCTTTTTCCAGCGGGATGAAGGGTGCTGCCATCATGCCCTGGCTGCGGAAAAACGAGAGCACCAGGCTGTTGTCGCGGGCGAGGAGGGTGCGCACCTTGCGCACGCCGGCGTGGCGGAAGCCGTCGCAGATCGCCTCCAGCATGCGTGCGCCGACGCCGGCCAGACGCGCGCTAGCGCGCACGCTCAGGCCGAACACCCAGCCGCAGGGTGCGGAGCCGAACTCCCAGTCGCGGATTTCGCCGATGATGAATCCCTGGATGGCATCGCCGTGCTCGGCAACCAGAAACAGGCGTTGCCGGGTGCGTCCGCCGCCATAGCGGTGGAACAGTTCGTACCAGTAGTCGGTCTTCTCCAGGCCGGTTACCTCGGCGTCGATGGCGATCACCTGTCCCAAGTCTGCCGTCTCTACCGGGCGCACGCGTAATTCCGCAACCGATCCGTGTGGTGCCTGAGACCCGCTCATGCGCTCGTTCCAGACACGGCGGCGATCCTGGATTCGCAGGGAAA
>JADLCO010000107.1 GCA_020847115.1 Pseudomonadales bacterium
AAAATCCAGCACAGGGTGCAACACGACCACGTCGACGGTATCGGATGGCAAGGGCAAGGCGTCGAAGGATACGACCGCGTCCACCCCGGATCCTGGAACCTCGGCCAGGGAAAATCGGCAATGCTGTCCGAAGCAATCGGCCACGCCATGTGCTGGCGCAACTCCCAAATGCACCAATCGGAATCCAGGCGCCGTGGCCAGCTGGCGGCACGCCGCGCGTTCCGCAGCCAACAGCGCCCTTCCCGCCGGGGTATCGAACCAGCGCAGCAAGGCTGCCCGCGCCAAACCCGGGGGCATAACGCGATACCAGTTCCTGAAATACTCGGCGACTCGCACCCTGTGCCCTGCTCCGGCCACGATGGCGGACCCATTATGGTGAAAGCGGTAAGAGAAGGCCATCACCCAATGCCGCCTGCGAGCCATAGCGCGTGCCGGCCCCGACAATATACGGTGGCGGCGATGTGTTGTGGCGGTGATGGTTTACGGCACCGCGTGCGGCGACTAACATCCCGGCGGACACTACGACGCATCCGGGTTCGGGTTCGACTTGGCGGCCCCGCCGGTGCGACAACCAGTGCTGGAAACATTCGGGCGATCCGGAGTCAATACCCGGAGCGCCGGAATGGATGCCCCCGGAGTGCTCGCACCGGAGCCGAATCCAGCAACAGGAGCCGCCAATGACCATCAGCACGTCTTGGTTGTCGAAATCGGCAATGTCGCTCGGGGCAATGTGCACGCTCGTGCTAGCCGCCGCTGCATTCTGTCCGCGACCCGCCGCCGCAGACCTGCCGACCGAACCGATCAGCCTGTCCAAGGCGACCGCTCTCGGTGACGCCGACTATGCCAGGGCATGGAACCTCGGCAGGCTCGGCGTCACCCCCACCGAAGACCAATCCGACCATGACAAGGCCACCTTCGACGCCTGGAAAGTCCTGAGCACGCGGATGGATTTTGCGCTGAATTACCATCAACCAGCGGTAGATGATTCGCTGCGCCGCTACCTAGAAAATCCTGCGGCACTCAAGAATGCCATCCCCCACGCGGAGCTTTACCTGCCCTACATCACGGGGCGGATGATCGCCAGTGACCTGCCGCCGGAACTCGCCCTCCTGCCCTTTGTGGAAAGCGCCTACAATCCTAGCGCGCGCTCACCGAATGGCGCTTCGGGGCTGTGGCAGATCACCCCGGCCACCGCCGATTTGTTGGGGCTGAAAAGAAATCGATGGTATGACGGCCGCGATGACATCATCCGCTCGACCGACGCGGCCATCGCTTATCTGAGCTACCTCAACCGCAAGTTCGATGGCGACTGGCTGTTGTCGCTCGCTGCATACAACAGTGGCGAGGGTACGGTCGCCCGGGCGGTCTCCGCGAACCACGCCCATGGCAAGAACACCGATTTCTGGGCGTTGAATCTGCCCCATCAGGCGCGCTCCTTCGTGCCAAAGTTTCTTGCCCTGGCAAGAATTTTCCAGGATGCGGACCATACGCAACACTTGGAACTCGCCAGCGCAGCAGAGCCTCCGGAATTCAAAGCGCTCATTCTCCCGCGCCAGATCACCCTGGCGCGGGCCGCGCAACTCGCGGATATCGACTACGAACTTATCAAGCGGCTGAACACCGGCCTCAAGCGGGGCGTGACACCACCCGAGGGCCCACATCGGCTGGTGCTGCCAGATGCTGCTGCCGAGCGGCTGCTTGCCGCGGTGGCCGCGACGCAGGCGCAATGACAGGCGGCGAATCGCCTAGCGGCCGGGCCGGGGTCGGCGACGCCCGTGATGTCGGGCTGGCAGTTTGCAACAGGTGTCCGGCGCGCCCTTGCGGCTGACGTCCGTTCAGGGCGACCCGGTTGGCGGCGCCGCATCCCGGATCTCCACGTCCGCTTCGGCAAGCACGAGCTCCTGATAGCCACCCAGTTCCCGTGCCGCGATCGAGGTCCGCAAGGCCTGCTCCAGTTCGGCGCGCCGCTCTCCGGGAACCTCTTCGGGATCACCGGGATGAATGCCGGTGACCTGATAGATCACCACGCTGTCGGTCAGGCGCAGGACGCGCGACACCGGCAGCCCCTCGGCAAAGATGCCATCGATCAATTTTCGGTCGGGCTGCTGCGCGTAGCGAGCGACATCCAGGTAAGCGCGCACCGGCAACTGCGCCTGCTTGGCGAGTTGATCGATCGCCTTCCCGGCTTCCAACTCGCCGTGTAGCCGTTCGGCCCAATCCATCGCCAGCTTGGCCCCGCGCTCGGCAGTCAACGCGGCGACGATTTCGGCGCGCACTTCGGCGAGCAGCTTGGGCGTGGCCGGGCGGTGTTCCCGGAGGGCCAGCACCAAGGCGCGACCATCGCCAAGCTCGATCACCGGACTCAACTGACCGCCGCTGAGCACGGCATCGCTGAAGGCAGCAGCCAGCACTTTGGATTCCGCGCCCAAGCCTTCCCCACCGTTGCGGGTCAGCGGCGCGGAGGTTTGCACCGGCAGATTCAGCTCCTGCCCGACTTCCGCAAGGCCATCCCCCGTGTAAGCCAGCTCGGCCAGGCGTTCGAGCTGTGCGGCATACAACTCATCGGCCCGCTGCTGCGCAAGCTCCGCCCGCAAGGCCTCGCGCTCTTCTTCGAAACTGCCAAGGTGCGGCTTGTCATCGCGCACGACCTTGAGTACATGCCACCCCTGATCGGATTCCACGGGAGCGGAGATTGCACCCACGGCAAGCGCTTCGATGGTGCGCCGCAGCGGCTCCGGAAAGTCCTCCGCCACATAGGGCCCGATCTCGCCGCCGTTTTCCGCAGTCAACCGGTCCTCGCTCTCGGTGGCTGCGAGCGCGGCGAAGTCCTTGCCCGCTGCCAAGGCTGCTTCGATCTTTTTCAATTTGTCCAGATGCGAACCGTCTTCCGCAGGCCGCACCAGGATTTGCGCCACGATGCGCCGCGTGGCCGCTTCCGCTTCCGCGATGCGCTCCTGATAGCGCTCCCGCAGCTCTGCCTCGCCAATTGCCAGCCCCTGGGCTATGGCCTCCCGAGACAGCTCGACGTAATCCAAAATCACCTGTTCGGGATCGGCGTACTCGCTGGCGTGGTCGCGATAATAGGCGTCGATGTCGGCCTCACCGACCTCGATTTTGGCGTTCTGGGACGCCAGCGGGATTTCCACATAGGAAAAATCCCGGGTTTCCTCCCAGGCCGAGATCGCACTTGCCACCTCTTGTCTGGACACGAAAGCGCTTTGGGTGAGGCCGCGCGCCAGTTGACTGACGAGGATCTCGCGGGCCAAAAAGCGGCTATGGCTTTGCGGCGTATAACCCGTCTGCCGCAGGTAGACGAGGTAGGCATCGCGCGAAAACTTGCCGTCTACCTGAAATATCGGGGCATCGCTCAGAACCTTGGCAACCAGTTGTGGCGCGACCCCCATGCCCGCGGCCCGCGCGCGACTCTCGAGCGCGCGGGTGGCAATCAGATTCTCCAGTGCCGGACCACGCAGCAGCGCGTCATCGATCGCCTTGGAGTCGATTTCCCCAAATCTGCTTTGAAAATAGGCACGCTGCCGCTCCACCGCCTGATCCAGCTCCAGGCGCGTAATGCGCTCGCCGTCGACGCGGGCCGCTTCTTCAGCTCCCCCCCCATGAATAAATATCGATTCGATGCCGAAAAACACGAAGGGGATGGATATCAACACCACCAGCCACTTGCCGTACTTCTGCACACCGGTGCGAAACCCTTGCAGCATGGTCCGCCTGAACCTCGATTGTCAGACAAAAAAAGAGGCGCTCGATTGCTCAGCGCCTCGGCATCCAGAACATGAGAGCGATCAATTCACCGCATCTTTGAAGGCCTTTCCAGCCTTGAAGCCGGGAATGTTGGCAGCGGCGATTTCGATTTCCTCGTTGGTGCGCGGATTGCGCCCGGTCCGCGCCGGACGATGCTTGACCGCGAAGGTGCCGAACCCCGCGATGGAAACCGGGTCCCCCTTGCTCAACGCACCGATGATGCCGTCCAGCGCGGCCTCCAGCGCCCGGCTGGCACACGCCTTGGAAATGTCCGCGGACTCCGCGATTCTGTCGATCAAATCCGATTTATTCACATTGCCTCTCTTATTCTCCGCCCACGCCGATACTGGCCACCCGGATTTCGAGCGCCGCTGCGGCGGCCCCAGCGGCTGCCGGCTTTATAACAAGCGCGCTCGACTGGGGTCAAGGAAGCCACCGACGATTTCAGTGCCGGCTCGCAATTGCGCTGCCCACGGCCGCTCCGGTCTCCTCGGCTTTTCGGTCGTCCTCGTCTCCGGAAACATATTCGTCATCGGACAATGGCTCCGGCATGTGTACCAACGCGATCTGCAGCACCTCGTGGATCCACTTGACCGGACGAATTTCCAAGTCGGCCTTGATGTTATCGGGGATTTCCTTCAAGTCGCGTTCATTTTCACTGGGGATGATCACCGTGCGTATGCCGCCCCGGTGAGCCGCCAGCAATTTTTCCTTGAGGCCACCGATCTTGAGCACCTGCCCACGCAAGGTAATCTCTCCGGTCATGGCGACATCGGCGCGTACCGGAATCCCGGTCAGCACCGATACGAACGCAGTGCACATGCCAACCCCGGCGCTGGGGCCGTCCTTGGGCGTCGCCCCCTCCGGAACGTGAATGTGCAAGTCCGTCCGCCGGTGTACGCCGCGCCGAATGCCCCGCAGCTGCGACTGGCTGCGCACCACCGTCAGCGCGGCCTGTATGGACTCCTGCATCACGTCGCCCAAGGATCCGGTCTTGATCACGTTGCCCTTGCCGTGAATGGCGGACGCCTCGATGGTCAACAACTCTCCGCCGACCGAGGTCCACGCCAGCCCGGTCACCTGGCCAACCTGATTGTCGGCCTCCGCGCGCCCGAAATCGAACTTGCGCACGCCCAACAGTTCTTCCAGATCCTGGGGCCCGACCTGCCTCATGGCCGTGCTCCGCTCGCGCACCTGACGGGTGACCACCTTGCGCGCAATCTTGGCGATTTCCCGCTCCAGTCCGCGCACCCCGGCTTCCCGGGTGTAATAGCGGATCAGATCGCGGATGGCGGCCTCCTCGATCACCAGCTCGGATTCCGCCAGCCCGCTCGCGGCGCGCTGCTTGGGCACCAGATAACGCTCGGCAATCTTGATTTTTTCGTCTTCGGTATAGCCCGGAATGCGGATGACCTCCATGCGGTCGAGCAGGGGGGCGGGAATGTTCAGTGAGTTTGCGGTACAGATGAACAGCACCTCGGACAGGTCGTAATCGACCTCCAGGTAATGGTCATTGAAGGTGCTGTTTTGTTCCGGGTCGAGCACTTCGAGCAGCGCCGATGCCGGGTCGCCGCGGTGATCCATGCCGATCTTGTCCACTTCGTCCAGCAGAAACAGTGGATTGCGCACGCCGGCCTTGGCCATTTTCTGAATCAGCTTGCCCGGGAGCGAGCCGATATAGGTGCGCCGGTGTCCGCGTATTTCCGCTTCGTCTCGCACGCCGCCCAGGGACATGCGAACGAACTTGCGTCCGGTCGCGCGCGCGATGGATTCACCCAGGGAGGTCTTGCCCACACCCGGAGGACCCACCAGACAGAGTATCGGGCCGCGATGTTTTTTCACCCGCTTCTGGACGGCGAGGAACTCGACGATGCGCTCCTTCACCTCCTCGAGCCCGTAGTGATCCTGATCGAGGATGCGCTCGGCCCGCGCCAGATCATGCTTGATCTTGGAGCGCTGCTGCCAGGGCACGTTCACCATCCAGTCGATATAGCTGCGCAGCACCGAGGCTTCCGCCGACATCGGGGACATCAGCTTCAGCTTGTGCAGTTCGGCCTTGGCCTTGTCCAGCGCGGCCTTGGGCATGCCGGAGTCGTCGATGCGCTTCTCCAACTGCTGGATCTCATTGGGCGCATCCTCGTTTTCACCAAGCTCCCGCTGGATGGCCTTCATCTGCTCGTTTAGGTAATACTCGCGCTGGCTCTTCTCCATCTGCTTTTTCACCCGGCCACGGATGCGCTGCTCCACCTGCAGCACCTCCAGCTCTCCCTGAATCAGGCGCAGCACGCGATCCACGCGCTCCCGGACATCGAACAGTTCCAGAACCTCCTGTTTCTGCTCCAGCGAAAGCGCCATGTGCATGGCGATGGTATCGACGAGGCGCTCGAGATCCTCCAGGCCCGCCACCATGGTCACCACTTCCACGGGCACTTTCTTGCTGGCGGTGACGTACTGTTCGAACTGTGTATTCAGAGTCCGCTGCAGCGCGGACGCTTCCGCAGCAGCCGGTTTACGCCCTGGCTGCGCCCGCTGATATTCGGCCTGCGGAACGCTTCCGGAAAAATCGAAGCTCAGGATCCGCACGCGCTGACTGCCCTCCACCAGCACCTTGACGGTCCCATCGGGCAACTTGAGCAACTGCAGCACGGTCGCCAGCGTCCCGGTCTGATACAAATCTTCCGCGCCGGGATCGTCTACCGTGGCATCCTTCTGGGTCACCAGCAGGATCTGCTTGTGCATCGCCATCACGGCATCCAGCGCCAGAATCGATTTCTCCCGCCCTACGAACAGTGGCACCACCATCTGGGGGTAGACTACGACATCCCTCAGCGGCAACAACGGCAGCTGCTGGATGTCGACTTCCTGATGATTCTCCTGGCTCATGGGGAATGCTCCGCAGGGATTCCGCTGGTGTAAATGGTTACAATCTTGGGTCAAAACCTACGATAACAAGCCGCCGGACGGCGCACTATACGAAAAGGGGGCCGACTGGCCCCCTCGCGTCGTCCCCTCGGCACGGGTCGCCGGCAGCCCAGGAGGGCTCTCCGCGCGCGCCTTGGTTCCATTAGGCCTCGTCACCGGCCACGCGTACGCTATCGTTATTCTCATAGACCAGCAGCGGCTGGGATTCCCCGCGGATCACTGCGCCGTCGATGACCACTTTCTGTACATTGGCGGTGGAAGGCAGGTCGTACATGGTATCGAGCAGGACATTCTCGATGATGGAACGCAGCCCGCGGGCACCGGTCTTGCGCTCCAGCGCTCGCTCCGCAATTTCATCCAGCGCGTCGCGGCGGATGTCGAGGGTGACGCCCTCCATATCGAACAGTAGGCTGTACTGCCTGACCAGCGAATTCTTGGGCTCCACGAGAATGTTGATCAAAGCTTCCTTGTCGAGTTCCTCGAGGGTCGCCAATACTGGCATACGGCCGACGAATTCCGGAATCAGGCCATAGCGCACCAGATCGTCGGGCTGCACACTGGCCAGCATCTCGCCGACATTGCGCTTGTCGTTGGCGGCACGCACGGTGGCGCCAAAGCCGATCCCCCCCTGCTCGGAACGCTGCTGAATGATCTTTTCCAGCCCCGAAAAGGCGCCGCCGCAGATGAACAGGATATTGCTGGTGTTCACCTGCAGAAATTCCTGCTGCGGATGCTTGCGCCCACCCTGGGGCGGCACGGACGCGATGGTGCCTTCGACCAACTTGAGCAGCGCCTGCTGGACGCCCTCCCCGGACACGTCCCGGGTTATCGACGGATTGTCCGACTTGCGGGAAATCTTGTCGATCTCGTCGATGTAGACGATGCCGCGCTGGGCCTTCTCGACGTCATAGTCGCATTTTTGCAGGAGCTTCTGGATGATGTTCTCCACATCCTCGCCGACGTAACCCGCCTCGGTGAGGGTCGTGGCGTCGGCGATGGTGAAGGGCACATTCAGCAGCCGGGCCAGGGTCTCGGCGAGCAGGGTCTTGCCGCTGCCGGTGGGGCCGATCAGCAGGATGTTGCTCTTGCCGAGCTCGACGTCCTGGCGCGTCTTGCGCCCACCCACGTCCAGCCGCTTGTAATGGTTGTAGACCGCCACTGCCAGGATTTTCTTGGCACGTCCCTGGCCGATCACGTATTGATCGAGGATATCCTTGATCTCCTTGGGCGTCGGCAGCCGGTTGGTGCTGCGATTCCCCGCATCATCTTGAATTTCTTCGGAAATGATGTCGTTACAGAGATCCACGCACTCATCGCAGATGAACACCGACGGGCCGGCGATCAGCTTGCGCACTTCATGCTGGCTCTTGCCACAAAAGGACCAATAAAGCAGCTTGCCCGAATCGCGATCGTCACCCTTTGTGCTCACGGGCGTATCCTCATCTGGCTCTGGCCTGGGTAGCGATGGACGTTATCACCAATCCCCCGGGGGGTAAAGAACAAAACCGGTCAGGTCCGCTGCGTGACCACCTGGTCGACGAGCCCGTACTGGCACGCCTCTTCGGCACTGAGAAAGCGGTCGCGCTCGGTGTCCAGTGCGATCTGTTCCACCGACTGGCCCGTGTGATGCGCGAGCAGTTCGTTGAGCCGCTGGCGGATCTTGAGAATTTCCTGGGCATGGATGTGGATGTCGGACGCCTGGCCGTGGGCACCACCGCTGGGCTGGTGGATCATGCAGCGGGAATTCGGCAGCGAATAGCGCTTGCCCCCGGCGCCCGCGGCCAGCAAGAAGGCCCCCATGCTGGCCGCCTGCCCGATGCACATGGTGCTGACGTCCGGGCGGACGAAGCGCATCGTGTCGTAGATCGACAATCCCGCGGTGACCGAGCCGCCGGGCGAGTTGATATAGAGGTGGATGTCCTTCTCCGGATTTTCGGCTTCCAGGAACAGCAGCTGTGCCACCACCAGGTTGGCCATGTAGTCTTCGATCGGACCCACGATGAAAATGATCCGCTCCTTGAGCAGCCGCGAATAGATATCGAACGACCGTTCCCCCCGGGCGGTCTGCTCCACCACGATGGGCACCAGGCCACCGGCGGCCGTGATCGGGTTCCGGTTACCGAACTGTTCGTACATGGCAAACTCCGTCCTGCACTGGGTGACTGGGTGCAACTCGTGGCTATTCGGCGGCCGCGGCCTCGTCGGTGGCATCGGGCCGCAACGCATCCAGGTAGCTCAGCACTTCCTCGGCGACCTGGGCCAGATCGAGCAGATGGTCGACCACCTGTTCCTCCAGGACCGCACCCTGAACGGCGTAGAGCGCCTCCTGATTGGACAGGTAGTATTGCATCACCTGTTCCGGATCCTCGTACCCGGCGGCAATCTCGGCGACGCGCGTCCGGACGCGCTCAGGATCGGCCTGGATGCCGGCGGTCTTGATGATCTCGGCGACGATCAACCCCAGCTTGACCCGGCGCCGGGCCTGGTCGGCAAACAGCTCATCGGGGAGCATACCTTCGTCGAATTGAGCCCCACCGCCGAATTGCGCCACCATCTGGCGACGGATACCGCGGATCTCCTCGGCGATCAGGGCCAGGGGAAGTTCCACCTCGTGCAGCGCCAGCAATTGATCCAACGTGCGCCGCTTGAGCTTGGCGCGCAGCGCGGCCGCCAGCTCACGCTCCATGTTGCGCCGCACTTCACTCCGAAAGCGCTCCACATCGCCGTCGTCGATGCCGAATTGCTTGAGGAATTCGGCATCGACCTCAGGCAGGCGCTTTTCCTTGACGGCACCGATCTTGAGCTCGAATTCGACCTCGGCGCCACGCAGCGACTCCTCCCGGTAGTCCTCGGGAAAGGTGAGCGTCACGGTCTTGGCCTCGCCCGCCGCCATGCCGACCACCGCGTCCTCGAAACCCGGAATCATGCGCCCCGAGCCCAGCACCAGTTCGGCACCTTCGGCGACGCTGCCCTCGACCGGGGCGCCGTCGCGGCGACCGCAGTAATCGATCACCACCCGATCGCCCAGCGCGGCCGGCCGTTCGACCATCTGCCACTGGGCACGCTGTTCACGCAGGCGGTCGACCATGGCATCGAGGTCGGCATCCGTGATACTCGCGGTGGGCCGGGTGACGGCCAGCGTGGTCAGATCGCCCAGCTGAATCTCGGGATAGACCTCGAATATCGCGGTGTATTCCAGGTCATGACCCGGTTCGTCGCGCAGCGGATCGATCCGTGGCGGCCCCGCCGGGCGCAAGCCCTCGCGGCTGACCGCATCCTGGAAGGTCCGGCTCAGGGTCTCACCGATCACCTCCTGGCGAATGCTGCCTCCAAAGCGCTGCTGCACCACCTTCACCGGCACTTTGCCGGGACGAAAGCCGTTGAGCCGCACCGTGCGCGCTGCACGGGCAATGCGCTCGGCCACGGCCTCTTCCACCTCGGCGGCGGGGACCCCGATGGTCAGGCGGCGCTCCAACCCGGAGGTCGTCTCGATGGAAACCTGCATAGTGAATCCTCAATCAAATCTGCGGCCGGTGATCCACCGCGAACCGGCGCCAGGCTGGTGCGAAAGGAGAGACTCGAACTCTCACGGGTTACCCCACTGGAACCTAAATCCAGCGCGTCTACCA
This sequence comes from Pseudomonadales bacterium, assembly GCA_020847115.1. GTDB lineage: Bacteria > Pseudomonadota > Gammaproteobacteria > Pseudomonadales > Porticoccaceae > JAGPUQ01. The sequence goes on from JADLCO010000107.1 coordinate 10,311, forward strand.
GTTCCGCCACTTTCGCGGTTTACGGACCTCTGTGCAGGGCAAGGCCCAAGGCGGTCCAGCCGATGGAAAGGGCGCGAATCTTCCCACACTGTGCCCCGGCGCTCAACCGCCAAGGCACCTCCGCACCGCTCCGTCACGCCGGTCGGCGGGGCTTGGCGACCAGCAATGCCGCCATTTCATTGCCGCGGTTGGCGATGGTTACCGCGCCACAGATCGCCGGGATCAGCAGCGCACTTTCCGCGACGAGTGTGACCCCGGCGACGGCGATTGCACCCTGTACCGTCATCGCCAGCGCATAGCTGTCCCGCTGGCGCAGCACCGAGCTCGCCCCCGGCAGCAGCCGCCAGCGGTCGACCACGAAATCGTCGAACGCGACGATCCGTTCACGCGTCGCCCCCGGGCCCTCGGCAACGTTCCGCTCCGGCGGGGGCGGCGGCTCCAGCCGCATCTGCTGCACCGCCGCCGCGGTATCCCAGTGGTCCTGGGTGAGGACCTTCTGCGCAAAGGACAGGATGCGCCGCTCGTACACCGGGGTCTGGAATTCGACCGTGCGCACGCCGTGCTGGAGGGCGTGGGGCAGGCGGGTGGGTACCTGGATCACGTCGCCGACCCCAACCGGCAGCAGCTGCGTAAATCGCTCCATCGCACGGCGGGCCTCGACCTCGGCACGGCGCAGCGCGGGCGGGTGTGCCGCCCGCCACCGCCGTAACGTGGGCGCCGGCACCGGGTCGTTCGGCTGGTAGCCTTCGGCATTGCGCCAGGCATCCTCGCGCCGGTCGATCTCGCGGCGGATCTGTTCATAGGCGCGCACGCTGCGCAGATAGACGGAGCGAAAGGTCGGCTCGTCGGGATACTCGGCCCGCACCTGCGGATCGAATCCGTAGCGAATCGCGCCCCGACCCGCCGGCCAGCTCGCCGGATCGACGCGGGTAACGACATAGACCTCGCGCTTTTCTTCATGCAGCTCGAAGTACAGATCGCCGTACACCGGATCCGGGAAAGGATCCAGGATTTTCAACAAATTCAGTGTACTGAAACCACTTCCAAGAATTTCTCTACTAGCGATCGCCAGTAACCAGGCCAGCGGCACCGCGCCGTCGCCGACCCGCACGCCGGATTGCCCGCGGGCCTCGATGCCGGTGAACCAAAGCTCGCGGCCCCAGGGTTTGGGTATCGCCACCGGATCGAGGCGCAAGGGCGCGCCCAGGTCGACCACCGGCACCCCGTATCTGCGCGCGAACATCTCGACATCCCATCCGGCCGGGATGGTGCCGTCCCACACCTCGGTCATGGCGCGCAGCGCAACGCGCAATCCACCCCCTGCATCGCGCTCGGCGGCGACCCGGAGCAGGACATCCGGCGCTCCGGGGAGATAGCCCGCCACATGGCGATGGCAGAACAGCGCGCGCCCAGGGCCGGCGGGTAAGGCCGTCGCGCAGGTGTGATCGAGGCCGTCGGACATCGGGGACCGGAAGCGAAAATCCCAGGGTCGGTGTTGGCAAACAGTCTAGCAAAGCGCACCATGGACCTGGGGAGCCAACCCGAAACCGCGCACCCGAATCCACCCTCACCGGAGGTCAGAGGCGCAGATGGACAAGATCCGCATTCCCAACATCGAACACCTGCTGCCCCCGCAGCGCCGCGCCGGTGCCGCGCCGGTGAGCCGCGAAACCATCGCCTACCACGAAGCGGGCCACGTGCTGGTCGCGCACTACTACCACCGCGAAGTGCTGCACGCGGCGCTCGATCCCTGGGGCGGCCAGGGTGCGGCCAACCACGTCGAGTTCGCGCCCAATCGCGCCCTGCAGCTGCTGGCACGGCGCGCCGGCAGCCCGACGCAACTGTGGCCCGAGGCCCTGCGGCAGACGCAGATCACGGTGCGCATCCTGTTCGGCGGCCCGGCGGCACAGGCGCTGCAGCAGCGCGTTCCCTTCGATCAGATCGATGGCGGCGACGACCACCACAACGCGGCACGCACGCTGTGGTTCCTCGAAGACGTGCGGCGCAAGCATGTGGAACTGGCCGAGACGGACACCGAACACCGCCGCCCGGGCGCCCTGGAAGCGCTCGCCGGCGATGCCCGGCGGGTGGTCGAACGCACCGCCAATGAGCCCTTTCTGACCCGCATCGCCGACCGTCTGCTCTCCGCGACGCGGATCGAGGGCGAGGAAATCCGCGAACTGCTCGCGGGCATGGAGCGCCAGGATCCCATGGCGGAAATCCACCGCCAGCTAACCCGGTGGCGCCTGGATACGGACCAGGATCGGTAGCAGCCGGTCGAAAAGCTCTGCCAGCCCACTGAGCAATCAGGACAATCTGCGCTGACTCCACCAGCGAATCCCCAGCAGGGTCAGCAGGAAACTGCCACCCGCCACCCACAGCCACTGCCGCGGGTCGCGGTAGAGGTCCTCCCGGAAGCGGGCGCTGACCCCGGGAATGCTGCTCAGATCGCCGCTGCCCCTGCCCGCCACCAGCTGTCCCTTCATGCCCTGCTCCATGTGCTGGGCGATGTCGCAGTGCACCAGGTAGGTCTTGTCCCCGCCGGGCACGATCAGGGTGCCGGTCTTGGTGGCGCCGCCGGCTGCCTCGAGGTGAAACATGCCCTGCGGATACAGATTGCGCGGCAGGTTGTGGATCATGAACTGGTGGCGGATGGCATCCTCGTTGATGAAGGTGAAGGTCACCCGACTGCAGGGCACGACGCGGAATTCGTGCTGGCTCATGCCGAATACATCGCCGGGAAACGCCTTGGCGTAGGCCGTGCCGGCGCGCACCTCGAAATCGTAGTCGCGGCTGACCTTGGGGCAGCCGGGCGGCAGGCGGTCGCGGTTGGTGTTCATCACCATACCCGCTGCGTCGAAGCTCATCTCATGACCGGCGTGGCCGCCATGCCCGGAATGGTCCATTTGCGAGTGGTCCATCTGCCCATGGTCCATCTGCGAATGGTCCATCTGCGAATGGTCCATCGCTTCATCCCGCCGTTGGGCACCGGTGTCGGCCGCAGCAGGAGAGTCTTCCGCAAGGCCCGCGCCGGGCAAGGCCACGGCCAGCAGCGCCAGGATCGGGAGCGCGACGCCGGTGGCTTTCATCGCCCTCGCCTCCGCCACAGCGGCGCGCTCAGGAGCGCCAGCAGACCGGCGCTGGCGGCGCCGAACAGCAGTGCCTGCAGCAGCGGCCGCAGGGGGGCATCGGGTTCGGCGAACAGCCCGCCGGGATCGTAGTCGAGCCACACCGGCACCTCCTTGCGGTAGTAGGCGGTGGTGAAAAACTTCTGCCAGTCGCTGCCCTGGACGCGGGGAAAGCCATTGGCGTCGACGAAGGAATCGAACGCGATCAGACCGATGCTGCCGCCCGGATAGATGCCATCGGTGGTCTGCGCGGCCTCGTGGTGATCGTGCATCAGCCACACGCCTTCGCCGTAGTTGTGCAGGCCATCGTCCGTGGTGTCGAGCTCGACATCGACGCGCTGCGCCGGCGCCAGGTCGACCACATCGCGCAGGTATCTGGCCTCGGGGCGCAGGGGGATGCCATCCAGATGGGTGACGGTGAGGCGATTGCCATGGGTGTGAACGGCGATGGCGCCGGAACCGCCGTTGAGCAGGCGCAGCTTGGTCTTCTGGTTGGCGCCGACCTCGACCAGCGATTCCTGCAGGGTGTAGGGGAAGGAGCGCCCGTTGAGCAGGAAGTAGTTGGGACTGTCCTCGGTGATATTCCAGTAGCGGTGCTGCTCCAGCACCCGCAGGCGCAGGTCGGTATGGCCCTGCACCGTGGCGGACAGCCGCTTGAACAGGTCGAAATAGTGCAGGTCGTATTCGCGATCGTATTGCTCGCGCACCGCAACGGAGGGATGGCGGACCTGGCCGGCGCCGATGTTGAGCGTCTGGACGCTGTTGTGCGGGCGGTTCTCCTCGACCACGAACATGCCCTGCATGCCCATCAGGATATGGGCATTGGCCTGCACGTGGCAGTGGTAGAAAAAGGTCCCGGCTACGCGCGGCGCGATCCGGTACTCCAGTGCCTTGCCCGGCAGTGCCGGCAGTTCGCTGGTCTCGGCGACACCATCGCCTCCGCCCGCCGGCGCGGCCGCATGGTCGGCATGGTCGGCATGGTCGGCGGGATCAGCTTCCTCGGTATGGGGCATGGCGTGGTCGGCGGCGAAGGGATGATCGACGCCGTGCAAATGGATGGTGTGCGGCAGGTAGTGGCCGTTTTCTAGGATCAGCCGCACCCGGTC
>JADLCO010000108.1 GCA_020847115.1 Pseudomonadales bacterium
AGCAGGATGTTGAGCGTGGTCCGGACCAGCGCCGGCTCCAGCTCGGTGGCGTGCAGCAGCAGCAGGGTGCGCGCCCAGTCGATGGTCTCGGAGATCGAGGGCACCTTCTTCAGGTCCAGTGCGCGCAACTGTTCCACGAAGGCCGCGATCTGTTTGCGCAGCCGCGCATCCAGTTCCGGCACCCGCTCAGCGAGGATGCGCCGCTCCAGCGCAGCGTCGGGATAGGGGATGTGCAGGTGCAGGCAGCGGCGCTTCAGGGCATCGCCCAGCTCGCGGCTGTTGTTGCTGGTGAGGAACACCAGGGGTTTCACCTTGGCGGCGATGGTGCCCAGCTCCGGGATGGATACCTGAAAATCGGACAGCACCTCGAGCAGAAACGCTTCGAACTCCTGATCGGACTTGTCGATCTCGTCGATCAGGAGCACGCAACCGCCGGGTTCGTGCAGGGCGCGGTACAGCGGCCGCGGCTCCAGGAAATGTTCGGAGTAGAACAGGTCCTCGTGGGCGTGGATCTTGTCCATCGATTCACGCAGGCCCTGCGCGCCCTCGAGCAGCTCGCTCAATTTGTCCTTGAGCAGTTGCGTATAGAGGAGCTGCTTGGCGTATTTCCATTCGTACAGCGCCTTGGCCTCGTCCAGTCCCTCGTAGCACTGCAGGCGCACCAGGGGCACCTCGAGCAGCGCCGCGCAGGTCTTGGCCAGTTCGGTCTTGCCGACCCCGGCGGGGCCTTCGATCAGCACCGGCTTTTCGAGGTGGTGGGCCAGATAGACGCAGGTGGCGATGCGCTCACCGCAGATGTAGCCGTGGCGCTCGAAGGCCTCGGCCACCCCGGCGATCGACGGGAATGCCTGTTCACGGAGTTGCTTCATGAGGTTTCCGGTCTGCCGCCGCGCGGGTCGACCCGCGCGGCCGGGATGCAGTATACAGGAGCGCCCCGGACCAACCGGCCGCCGGTTGGAGCTTCCGGGACCCGAGAGTTTCGCGGCAGCGGCGCTCCGGGGTCGAGCCATCGTCGTCCGGCGCCGGCTGCCCGGCGCTGTGAACCGCTGCAACCTTGGCGTTAAAGTTTCTCGGAACGCAGCATCCATTCCAGGATAATGATGCCGCCCAAAGGATCCCCAACCATGGCACCACAGCCCGCCCCACAGACTAGCCGTCCATGATCCGCTGCCGTCTCGCTCTGCGCAGCACGCTGCTGCTCGCCTGCCTGCAGCTGCTGGCCTGTGGCGACGCCGCGGAGGCGCCGCTGCGCGTCGGCGTCATCTCCTGGCCCGGCTACGAGCCCCTACTGCTGGCCGAGGCGGACGGCGCCCTGCCCCACGAGCAGATCCAGATCGTCGAGCAGCTCGCCGCGTCGGACGTCATGCGTCTGTTGCGCAATGGTGCCCTGGATGCCGCCTACCTGACGCTGGACGAGACCCTCACGCTGGTCGCCGAGGGACTGGAACTGGAGGTGATCCTGGTCGCCGACCGTTCGCTCGGCGGCGACGCCGTCCTGGTCCGCCCGCCGCGCACCAGCCTGGCCGACCTCAAGGGCAGCCGGATCGGTGTGGAGAACACCGCAGTGGGGGCGATCATGCTGGCCGCCGCCCTGGAACGGGCGCAGCTGACGCCTGGCGATCTGAAACTCAAGTTCGTGCCCCTCAACCACCAGGAGCAGGCGTATCGGGAAGGAGCGATCGACGCCCTGGTAACCTTCGACCCGGTGCGTTCGCGGCTGGTCGCAGCGGGGGCGCGCAAGGTGTTCGACAGCAGCCAGATACCGGACCGCATCCTGGATGTGCTGGCAGTGCGCCGCGACATCGCACCGGGCCGGGAAGCGGCGCTGAAAACCCTGGTCGCCGGGCACTTCCGAGGCCTGCACTTGTTGTACACGGATTCTCCCAACGCCATGGCATTCATCGCCCGCCGCTGGCAGCTGGAGCCGGGACAGGCGCGCACCCAATTCAGCGGCGTCCAACTGCTCGATCTCACCGAGAATCGCCGCCTGCTGAGCGGCCCGTCGCCACCCCTGGATCGGCAGGCCGCCGGGCTGGCCGAGCTCATGCGCGCCGCGAACCTGCTGGCCGCCCCACCCGGGTACCATCGACTTGCCCGGGCCGATTATCTGCCAGCCGACTGACCGGCACAGGATCTTCGCCATGCGCACCACGCCCGTCCGGGAGATCGACCTGCAGCTTTGGGCGCCACTGGCCGCGGTCGCCCTGTTCGTGATCGCCACCCTGGCCTGGCTAGCGGTCGATTATCCAACGCGCGTGCGCCAGGTCCAGGCGCAAACCCTGGCGCAATGGAGCAGCGACCTGCTACGCCTCCAGCAACTGCTGGACAAGGTCGACCGCGACGACCTGCTGACGTCCTACAACGACCGGCCGGGGCTGCGCTACCTGGCGCTGCTCGATACCCAGGGCCGCATCCTCCACGCCAATCGCCTGGCGGCGCGGGGCCAAGGCGCAAGCAGCGCGTTTACCGGCTTCGATTCCGCCATCCTCGAACCGACGACTGCGGCGCGGGGCGGGCTCGCCATCGGGCCGGACGGCCACCTGCGCGGCCATTACCCGGCAGTCATCGGCGACCCCCGCGACCAACTGCGTCCACCGGCGAATGCCCTGCTGTACGTGGACGTCGACACCGCCGGTTTGGTCGCATCGATCCGCGGCGACCTGCTGCGCCAGACCGCCATCTTCGCGGGCATCCTGGTCACCGCACTGCTGGGTGGCATCCTGTTTACCCGCCGCTACGTCAACCGGCCGATCAAAATCCTTGCCGAGGGGGTGCTGGCCTATCGCCCGGGAGAGTCCTTTGAGCCCATTCCCTTGGTGGGCGGCGGTCCCCTGAGCCGTTTGGCTCGGGAGTTCGAACGTACCGCACAAGCCCTCAACGACGGGATTGCCGAAATTGTCAGTCGAGGGGAGCGCCTCGACCGAATCCTGGAATCGATCGGCGATGGCGTGATCATCACCGACGCCGACGGCCGCGTCGAGCGCCTCAACCAGGTCGCCGAAGAGCTCACCGGCTGGTCGCGGGATGCTGCCCGCGGACAACGAATCGATGAGATCTTCGCGCCCTTCGACAACACCAACCTGCAGCCCTTGCCCAACCCTGTGCTCCAGACACTCGAAACCGAGACCGCGGTCGAGCTGGCAATTCATGCCGCCATCCAATCCCGCACCGGGCAGGTCTATCAGATCGCCGACACCACCTCTCCCATCCGCAATGCCGACGGCATGGTGGAAGGCGCGGTGCTGGTGTTCCAAGATGTCACCGAAGCCTATCAACTGCGCGAACAACAGCGTATCGCGGCGGTGGCATTCGACACCGCCGCGCCTCAGTTGATCGCCGACCGGGCGGGGCGGGTGATCCGGGTGAACCAGGCCTGCCTGGACCTGGGCGGCTATTCCCGCGAAGAAATGCTTGGCTTCCACCTGGTGCGCGACGTTTTCATCGGCCAGGAAAGCCCGGGGCTGGGGGAATTCCTCGCCGGCAGGAGCGTTGCCGACGTCTGGAGCGGGCCCACCTGGTGGCGGCGCAAGAATGGCGAGCGGGTCCAGCTCTGGGTCACCGACACCATCGTCCGCGATGCCCAGGGCGAGATCGCCCACTTCGTCATCAGCGCCATCGATACCACGGAACTGGAAAAAGCGGTCACCGCCGCCGCCGAGACCAGGGACAATTATCAACGCCTGATCGGCTCGATCCAAGACGGCGTCGCCATCATCCAGAACGATACCTTCGTCGACTGCAATGCGGCGCTGGCGGAAATGCTCGGTCGGTCGCGCGCCGAAATCCTCGACCGGAAAGTGGCCGAACTGTCGCTGCCCCACCAGGCGGAGGGCAGCGACTCCGCCGCCCGAGCCCTGGCCCTGTTCGGGGAGGTCGTCCGCCACGGCGACGGACACACCGACTGGCACATGGTGCGCGCCGACGGCGAGTCCATCGTGCTGGAAGCGACGCTCAGCAAGATCCTCTGGCGCGGCGAGCCGGCGCTGCTGGCGGTGGCGCGCGACATCACCGAGCGCCGTGCCCATGAACAGGTGCGCCAGCAATTGCTCGGCGCGCTCGAGCGCAGCGAACGGACGATGCGTCTGGCCTGCTCCGCCTACGGTATCGCCACCTGGGAGATCGAGATCGCGACCGGGGACGTTACCTGGGCGCGGGGCGCGGAAGCCGCACTGGGTGTCAAACGCGACCAACTGCCGGCCACGCTCACGCAGGCCCTGGCGCTACTGGCGCCGGAAGACCGCCCTAGCTACGCGACCGCCGTGGAAAGCGCGGTGGCGCAGGGGGCCGGCTACAGCATCGAATTCGACGCCCTGCTGCCCAACCTGGGCAAACGCAGGTTTCGCAGCCAGGGCGAAGTCCACCGCGACGAGGGCGGCGTTCGCCTCTATGGCGCCACCGCGGATGTCACCGCACAGCACCAGGCCCAGGAGGACATCGAGCGGCTGGCATTCCACGACGCTCTCACCGGCCTGGCCAATCGCCGGCTGTTTCTCGACCGCTTGCAGCAGGCGCTGCGCCAGGCGCTGCGCAGCGGCCAATGGGGCGCCGTGCTGTTCGTCGACCTCGATCGCTTTAAGCTGCTCAACGACAGCCTGGGGCATAGCGCCGGCGACACCCTGCTGCGTGAAGTTGCGCTCCGCTGCATGGACGCGGTACGCGAAGCCGATACCGTGGCGCGCCTGGGCGGCGACGAGTTCGTGATCCTGGTGACCAACCTCGGCGCCGACGCGGAGACCGCCACCCGCCACGCCCACCGCATCGCCACCAAACTGCGCGACCGGCTCGGCGCAAGCTACCCGCTGGATGCCCACGACTATCATCTGACCGCCAGCATCGGCATCGCGCTGTTCCCCCGCGACGGCCAGGACGCCGAAGAACTGCTCCGCCATGCCGATGTGGCCATGTACCAGGCCAAGCAGGGCGGGCGCAACGACGTGACCTTCTACCAGCCCAGCCTGCAGACTCGGGCCGACCGCCGCCTGAGCCTCGAGCGCGAACTGCGCCAGGCGATCGATCGTGGCGAACTCTGCCTGCATTACCAGCCCAAGGTCGATGCGGCGGAAATCGTGATCGGCGCCGAAGCCCTGCTGCGCTGGCAACACCCGATGCGGGGGATGGTGCCGCCGCTGGATTTCATTCCCATCGCCGAGGAGACCGGACTCATCTACCCGATCGGCAAACAGGTCATGCACCAAGTCTGTGCCCAACTGGAACAGTGGCGGGGCCGCTGGCCCGGGCGCGCGCTCAGCATTGCCGTCAACGTCAGTCCCCACCAGTTTCGGCACCCGGAGTTCATCCCCTGCGTCGCCGCGGCGGTGGCGGAACATCGGGTGGTGGCGGACGAATTGATCGTCGAAATCACCGAAGGCGTCATGCTCAACCGCATCGACCTGGTGATCGCTCGCATGCGGGACCTCAAGGCGCTCGGCGTGAACCTGGCGGTGGACGACTTCGGTACGGGTTATTCCTCGCTCTACTACCTGAAGCACCTGCCGCTGGACGAGATCAAGATCGACCAATCCTACGTGCGCGACCTGCTGGAGGATGCCAACGACGCCGCCATCGTCGAGAGCATCATCGCCATCGCGCGCAACCTCAAGCTGCGCACCGTGGCCGAAGGCGTGGAAACCGCGGCCCAGGCCGACAAATTGCGGACGATGGGTTGTGTGGTACATCAGGGATATTTCTATGCGCGACCGCTGCCGCTCGCAGAATTCGAAGCCTTCGCCGGACTCTGATCGCCGCCGCCCCTTGCACCGCACCGCCGGCGCCCCTACCCTGCCGCCATGGCCGAGCCGGACGATCAAGACTTTCGCGCCCTGGTGGGCGAGGTGGAGCCGCTGCGCCACGCCCAGCGGCTCATCCGGCCCCGCGCCCAGCCCACCCCCGGCCCGGAAGTCCGCCCCCACGCCGCCGAGCAGGAACGCATACGCGACGGCAATTACCTGGCGCGCGCGGAGCAGGTCGTCCTGGTGGCGCCCTGGGATACCCTCGACTGGAAGCGCGACGGCGTCCAGCACGGGGTGTTCAAGAATCTGCGTCTGGGCCGCTACCCCGTCGACGCGCGCCTCGACCTGCACCGTCACAGCGTCGAACAGGCGCGGATGGCGGTATTCCAGTTCGCCCGCGACGCCTTGGCCCATGACATTCGCTGCGGGCTGATCAGCCACGGCCGCGGCGAGGGCCGCGATCCGCCCGCGCTGCTCAAGAGCTGCGTCAACCACTGGCTGCGGGAGCTCGACGCAGTGCTGGCCTTCCACAGCGCGGAGCGCCGCCACGGCGGCGTCGGCGCCACCTATGTGCTGTTTCGCAAGAGCCCGCGCGAGCGCGACGAAAACCGCGAGCGCCACGGCTTGCGGGCGGGGTGAGCCCGAAAATCGCGACCCGCGGCCGGGAATGGCGCCCGCAGCGCTCGCGATCCCCGCTGCGGGCAGGCGACTCGCTGCACTGCAACAGAGACGAAATCGGCTCAGGCCAGCGGCTTGAACCCGTACAACCAGTCGTTGCCGCGCACGCCGATGCGCTCGATCAGCCGCGCGCCGGCGGCGAGCAGGATATCGTGGGCTTCCCCCTTGGTGCCCTGAGCTTCGGCCTTGTGGGGCTTGTCCTCGAACAGCACGAAGGGCCGGCAGCGCGCCAGCGTCGCGGCCGCGCCGCGCAGGGCGCGGGCTTCGTAGCCCTCCAGGTCGAGCTTGAGGAAGGCGAGTTGCGGCAGGTCCAGGTCGTCAATGCGCACCGCGGGGATGTCGCCCTTGCCCTGCACCTGCCGCGACAGCGAGCGGTGGCCGCGCCGGCCCTTCATGGCCACGGATTCGGCGCGGTCGGAAAGCGCCTGGGCGCGCGCCTCAACCCGCCCGGCCAAGCCCCAGTCGGCCAGATTGCGCACCAGGCAGGCGTGGGTGTCGGGTGCCGGTTCGAAGGCGATCACCCGGTCGAAGTGGCGCGCCATGATGCGACTGTAGACACCGACGTTGGCGCCGCCGTCGATGGCCAGGCCGCCGCGAGGAATGTGCGCTAGCGCAGCTTCGATGTCGCCGGTCTTGGGCCCGCCCTGGCCGTAACGCGCCAGCGTCTTGCGCCGGGTCTTGCCCCAGTGGCTCCACCAGCGCAGATCGATGTCCGGCAGCCAGAACTCGCCTACCTGTTTCATGCCATGGCCTGCGTCACTTGCCGCTCCAGTTGGGTTTGCGCTTCTCGGCGAAGGCCTTGGGACCCTCGACGAAATCGGTGCTGCGATACATGGCGGCGACGCTGTCGAGCTGCTGCGCCATGGCCTGTTCGAGGTTCGCCTCGTCGAGGCCACGCTGCACGGCATCCTTGCTGGCGCGGATGGACAGCGGCGCGCAGTCGAGAATCAACCCGGCCCAGCGCCGCGCCGCGTTCATCAGCTCGGCGGGCGGCACCACCTCGTTGACGAAGCCGAGTTCCTTGCCTTCCGCCGCGCTCACCCGCCGCCCGGTGAGGATCATGCCCATGGCCTGCTTGAGACCGATCTGGCGCGGCAGCCGGTGCAGACCACCGGCGAGCGCGGCGAGCCCGACGCGGGGCTCGGGCAGGGCGAACACCGCGGTCTCGGCGGCGATGATCAGATCGCAGGCGAGCGCGATCTCGAAGCCTCCGCCCATGGCCACGCCGTTGACCGCGGCGATCACCGGCTTGTTGAGGTCGAAGCGCGAGGTCAGCCCGGCGAAACCGGTACGCGGCCGCTCACGCTTGCCGCCCGCGGCCTGAAACTTGAGATCGTTGCCGGCGCTGAAGGCGCGGTCGCCGGCACCGGTGAGAATCGCCACCCATTGCTCGGGATCGGCGGCGAAGGCGTCGAACACCCGCTCCAGCTCGAAGTTGGCCGCCGGGTGCAGCGAGTTCATCACCTCGGGCCGGTTGATCGTGACGGTGAGCACGCGGCCGTCGAGTTGGGTGGTGCAGAATTCCAGGGTCTGGGTGGTCATGAGCGTCTCCGGGGTGTCGTTATCTCAGGCTTGGCGTGGCCAGCGTTGCCGCCATGATAGCGGTCAATCGCCGCCCCGCTCGTCCAGCCAGGCCAGAATTCCTCCGCTCAGGGTGAGTGCGGCACGGCCGGCGGCGCGCAAGTGTTCGGCGGCGCGGCGCGAACGCACTCCGGTCTGGCACACCAGCAGCAGCGGGCGCTCGCCCAGGCGCGGATCTTGAACATCCAGCTCGTCGAGGGGGATGTTGAGACCGCCCAGGTTGAAGGCGGCGAATTCGGCGGCGCTGCGCACATCGACGAGCACCGCATCACCCCGCTCCAGCGCCGTGGCGAACGCGGCCGGCGCCAGCTCCAGCTCCGACCCGGCGGCGCAGGCCGGCTCTGGCGGCAGTTCGGCGCGGCCCCCCCTGGTGCAGCAGGGGCAGTCGGGATCGCGGCGCAGACGCAGGCGGCGCAGTTCCAGGTTGAGCGCATCCCACAGCAGCAGGTGGTTGCGGCTCGGGGTTTCGAGGCCGAGCAGAAACTTGAGCGCATCGCCGGCCTGGAGCAGGCCGAGCAGGCCCTGCACCACGCCCAGCACGCCGGCAGCGGCGCAGTCGAGCAATCCCTCCGGCTGACGCGGATAGAGGCACTGGAAGCAGGCACCATCCGGCGCGAACAGCGCGAGCTGGCCGGCGAAGCGGTCCACGGCGGCAAACAGCCAGGGTTTTTGGTGGCGCCGGCAGCCGGCGTTGAGCTGATAGCGCACCGCCATGCGGTCGGTGCAGTCGAGCACCAGATCGGCACCCGCGACCAGTTCGTCCACGTTGTCGGCGCCGAGCGGCGCAGCCACCGCGCGCACCTCGATATCCGCATTGCGTGACTGGAGCTGGCGCGCCGCGGCCGCCGCCTTGCCGGTGCCGATATCGGTCTCGCCATAGAGCACCTGGCGGTGCAGGTTGGACAGCGCCACCGCATCGCCGTCGACCAGGGTCAATTGCCCAACGCCGGCGCCGGCGAGATAGAGCGCCGCCGGTGCGCCCAGGCCGCCGGCGCCAACGATCAGCACCCGCGCCGCGCGCAGCCGCCGCTGGCCCGCCGGGCCGACCTCGGGCAACTGCACCTGGCGCGCGTAGCGCAGCCACTCGCGGGCACTGAACGAATCCTCAGCGGCCATCGAGCAGGTCCACCAGCAGCCGCGCCGTGCCTTCCGGGTCGGCGTGCTGGGTGATGCCGGAGATCATGGCCACGCCATCGACCCCGGTGGCCGCCACGCCCGGGGTGCGCGCCGCGTCGATGCCGCCAATGGCCACCAGTGGATACCCGGCGAACAGCCGCCGCCAGTAGCGCAGCCCGTCGAGGCCGTGAGGCACCCAGGGCATCGCCTTGGCGGTGGTCTCGTAGATGGGGCCGCAGGCCACATAGGACGGGCGCAGCGCATGGGCGCGCGCCGCTTCATGATGGCAGTGGGTGCTGATGCCGAGCCGCAGGCCGGCGGCGCGCAGCGCCTCGATGTCGGCCACGCGCAGATCCTCCTGACCCAGGTGGACGCCGTAGGCGCCCTCCTCCATTGCGAGCTGCCAATGGTCGTTGACGAACAGCCGCGCGCCATGCTCGCGCGCGAGTGCGATGGCGGCGCGGATCTCCGCGCGCAGCGCCGCACCCTGCAGGTCCTTCACCCGCAGCTGAATGGTGGTCACGCCCTGGGGCAGCAGCCGCGCCAGCCAGGCGGCGCGATCGACGACGGGATAGAGCCCCAGGCGCGGCGTGTTGCAGTCGGGAAACGGTGTCGGTACGCGATAGTCACCGGTCGGCGTCAGCGCCGGCAGATCCCCGGCGCCATCCGGAAAACGGTCGATCTGCACCGGCCCTTCGCGCCCACCGCAGGCATAGCCCTGGCGCAGGCCCTGGTTGATCGCCGCCTTGGCGATCACCACGGCATCGGCAAGGCCATAGCCCAGCGCCAGGGCGCCGGCCGCGGCGGAGGCCAGCGCACAGCCGGTGCCGCGGCGGTTCGCCGCCGGCAGCCGCGGGCTGTGCAGCCAGAAGGTCTGGTCGGCGCCCGTGAAATAGTCGCTGCTGAAATCGCCGCCGCCGTGGCCGCCCTTGATCAGCACCGCCGCCGCGCCCTGGGCGCGCAGCGCCGCCGCCGCGCGCTCCACATCCACCGCGGTGCGGATCGCGATGCCGGCGAGCGCCTCGGCCTCGGCCAGATTGGGTGTGAGCAGCGCCACCCGCGGCAGCAGCGTCGCGCGCAACGCCGCCGGGGCGTCGGCGGCGGTCAGCGCCATGTCCGCGGAACTGCGCAGCACCGGATCGCAGACCAGCAAAGCGCCGGTCTGCGTGCAGAATTCCGCCACCCGCGCGATCTGGCCGGCATCGGCCAGCAGCCCGGTCTTGACCACGGCTGGCGCGAGCTGCGCGGCGGCGGCCAACTGGCGGTCGAGCACTTCCGGCGCCACCGGGTTGAGCGCACCGCCTTCGGCCTGTTGCGCGGTATTGGCGGTGATCACCGGCGCGCCGTGTGCACCCAGCGCCGCGAGCACGCGCAGATCCACGGCGATGCCGGCGACGCCGGTGGCCTCGCTGCCGGCGATCGCGACCACGGCCGGGCGCGTCGGATTCACGTCTGCTGCCAGAACGGCGTGCCCACCACCGGGGTGCTGGGCTGGGCCAGATCGCGCTCGGGCATGCGCCCGGCCTCGAAGCCGAGCCGCCCGGCCTGCACCGCGTGGCGGAAGGCGGCAGCCATGGCCACCGGATCGGCGGCTTGGGCGATGGCGGTATTGAGCAGCACCGCGTCGTAGCCGAGTTCGAGCGCCTGGGCGGCGTGCGAGGGCACGCCCAACCCGGCATCGACGATCAAGGTGATGCCCGGCAGGCGTTCGCGCAGGGTGCGCAGCCCGTAGGGATTGAGCAGCCCGCGCGCGGTGCCGATGGGCGCGCCCCAGGGCATCAGGATGCGGCAGCCGGCGGCGACCAGTTTCTCGCCCACCACCAGATCCTCGGTGCAGTACGGGAACACCTCGAAACCCTGGGCGATCAGCTCGCGCGCCGCCTCCACCAGCCCGAAGGGATCGGGTTGCAGGTTGTAGTCGTCGCCGATCACCTCGAGCTTGATCCAGTGGGTGCCGAACAGCTCGCGCGCCATCTGTGCGGTGGTGATGGCCTCCCGCGCCGAATGGCAGCCGGCGGTATTGGGCAGCAGCCGCACGTCCAGCTCCCGCAGCGCCGCCCAGAAATCCTCGCCGCCGCGCTGCTGGCGGCGCAGCGCCACCGTGACCACGCCGGCGCCGGACGCGCGGATCGCCTCCTGCATGATGCGCGGCGAGGGGTAAAGCGAGGAGCCGATCAGCAACCGGCTGTCGAGTTCATGATCCGCGAGCTGCCACATGTTCAGCCGCCCTCCATGGGCACCACCAGTTCGATGCGATCGCCCGCGGCCAGCCGGACCGCGCCGTAGGCGCTCTTGGGCACGAATTCCTCGTTGACCGCCACCGCGAATTCGCAGGCGTTGGTCAGCGTTGGCAGCAGCTCGGCGAGGGTGCGCCCGCCGGGCAGTTCCCGGACTTCGCCGTTGCAGATCACCTGTATCACCGACCCGCTCATGCCGGTACCTCCTCGAAAAACAGCGCCTCACAGCGCGAGGCCGCGCCGGCGATACGCGCCAGCGCCGCCTCGGCCAGCGCCGGGGCGAGCAGAAAGCCGTGGCGGAACAGGCCGTTGATGCGCAGCAGACCCGGTACCGCCAGCAGCCGCGGCAGATTGTCGGCAAAGGCCGGGCGGCAGTTGGCGGCGGTGGCGGTCACCCGCGCCTCGGCAAAGCCCGGATGCAGGCTGTAGAGCGCGGAGAGCAGTTCCAGCGCCGAGCGCACCGTGATCGGCCCCGGATCATCACTCTCGATCTGGGTGGCGCCGATGACGAAATCCCGGCCGCGCCGCGGCACCACATAGAGCCGGTAGCGCGGGTGCATGAGCCGCACCATGTGGCACAGCTCGACCTCGGGTGCGTGCAGGCGGATCACCTCGCCGCGCACGCCGCGCAGACCGGGCACCTCACCGCGGGCTCCCAGGCCCCGGCAGTCGAAGGCCCAGTCGCAGCCATAGCGTATGCCCCCCGCTTCCACGAATCCCACACCTACCCGGCTCACCTCGGCGCGCCGCCAGACGGCGCCGGATGCCCGCAACGCCCGGGCCAGCGCGGACATCACCACCAGCGGATCCAGCCAGGCTTCGCCGGGCAAATGCAGGGCTTCGCCGAAGCGCTCGGCGAGTGCCGGCTCCAGTGCGGCGAGGGCAGCGCCATCCAGCGCCCGGCAGTGTTCGGCACCGGGCAGGCGCGCGGCGAGCAATGATGCGAAGCGGCGGTAGTCGGCGCGATCGCCCGCATGAGCGACCACCAGGCTGCCGCGCTGGTGAAAGTCGCCGTCGGTGCCGAGCTCTGCCAGCAGCTCGGGCCACAAGGCGAGTGCCCGCAGTCCGAGGCGGTGAATCGCTTCCTCGGCGCTTTCCACCTCCGCCCAGGGCGCCAGCATGCCGGCGGCGGTATAGGCCGCCGCGCCGCCGCCCTCGGGCGGATCGCGGTCGAACAGGCTCACCCGCCAGCCGGCGCGCAGCAGCCGCCAGGCGAGCAGCCGGCCCATGATGCCGGCACCGGCGATGGCCGCATGCATCGGCGTCGTCCCCGGATCAGTCGGCCTGGCGGACGTAGATCTCGCCGCCGCGTTCGCGGTATTCGCGGGATTTTTCCTCCATCCCCTTGCGCGCGTACTCGCGCACCTCTTGGGTGATCTGCATGGAGCAGAACTTGGGTCCGCACATGGAACAGAAGTGCGCCACCTTGGCGCCCTCCTGGGGCAGGGTCTCGTCGTGGTAGGCGAGCGCGGTCTCGGGGTCGAGGGCGAGGTTGAACTGGTCGCGCCAACGGAATTCGAAGCGCGCCTTGGATACCAGATCGTCGCGATGGCGCGCGCCCGGATGCCCCTTGGCCACGTCGGCGGCGTGGGCGGCGATCTTGTAGGCGATGATGCCCTGGCGCACGTCCTCGCGGTTGGGCAGGCCCAGGTGCTCCTTGGGCGTGACGTAGCAGAGCATGGCGCAGCCGAACCAGCCGATCATGGCCGCGCCGATGCCGCTGGTGATGTGGTCGTAGCCCGGCGCGATGTCGGTGGTCAGCGGCCCCAGCGTGTAGAAGGGTGCGCCGTGGCACCAGTCGAGCTGCTTGTCCATGTTCTCCTTGATCAGATGCATGGGCACGTGGCCCGGGCCCTCGATCATGGTCTGGACATCGTGCTTCCAGGCGATCTCGGTCAGCTCGCCCAGTGTTTTCAGCTCGGCGAGCTGGGCCTCGTCATTGGCGTCGGCCACCGCACCCGGGCGCAGACCGTCGCCGAGGGAGAAGCTGACGTCGTAGCGCTGCATGATCTCGCAGATTTCCTCGAAGTGGGTGTAGAGGAAATTCTCCCGGTGATGCGCGATGCACCACTTGGCGAGGATGGAGCCGCCGCGCGAGACGATGCCGGCGACCCGGTCCACGGTCATGGGCACATAGGCAAGCCGCACCCCGGCGTGGATGGTGAAGTAGTCGACGCCCTGCTCGGCCTGCTCGATCAAGGTGTCGCGGAAGATCTCCCAGGTCAGCTCCTCGGCGATGCCGTCGACCTTCTCCAGCGCCTGATAGATGGGCACGGTGCCGATGGGCACCGGCGAGTTGCGGATGATGTAGTCGCGGATGCTGTGGATGTGGCGCCCGGTGGACAGATCCATCACCGTGTCGGCGCCCCAGCGCGTCGCCCACACCAGCTTGTCGACCTCCTCCTCCATGCCGGAGCTAACCGCCGAATTGCCGATGTTGGCGTTGATCTTCACCAGAAAGTTGCGGCCGATGATCATCGGCTCCAGCTCCGGGTGGTTGATGTTGGCGGGGATGATCGCCCGCCCCGCGGCGACCTCGGCGCGCACGAACTCCGCGGTGATCTCGGCCGGCAGGTTGGCGCCCATGGGGTCGCCGCGCAGCCGGCGCATGCGCTCGGGGCTGTCGAACCCGGTGCCGGCGCGGGCGCGCACCTGGTTCTCGCGCAGCGCTATGAATTCCATTTCCGGCGTCACGATGCCCTGGCGGGCGTAGTGCAACTGAGAGACGTTGCGCCCCGCCTTGGCGCGCAGCGGCGCGCGCTGCAGCGCCGGGTTGTGGTCGGGATCGGCCTTGCCGTTGCCCGCGCGGCCGCGATAGGGACTGGGTTCGGGCTCGCAGTCGCCGCGCGCGGCGATCCAGGCGCCGCGCAAGTCCGGCAGGCCGCGGTGGATGTCGATCGCCACCTCCGGGTCGGTGTAGGGACCGGAGGTGTCGTAGACGGTGGCCGCGGTGCCATCGGTGAGCGCGATCTCGCGCAGCGGCACCCGCAGATCGCCGGCGCCGACATACACCTTGCGGCTCGCCGGCAGCGGCGTGCGGGGAATGACCACGGCATCGCGGTCGGGGGAAGTGGCGCGGGTCATACTGGCATCCTCGTGTGCAGGGGAGACCAGCAGGGAATACGGAAGGCGGGCACTGCACTCTTCCCTACGCCGATGCTAGTCGGATCAGGTTCCACGGGTCTGCCGAAACGGCATCTCAGCCCAACTGGGCACCCCGAGAGTTACCGGGCGATTATAGGCTGCGGGCCTGGCAGCGCAAAGGCGGGGTTGGATACCGCACAGCCGGCCCCGAATCTCTGGGTCATCCGCCTAGCGTTCAGCAACCGGGCCTGAACCTCAACCATGAGCATTTGTAATGACCCAGCGCTTTCTGCACAGGTCAGGCCGCTACAGCATGCGCTTCGGCGGGTGTCTTCATGCCGAGCGCCTGGTGCGGTCGGCGGTGGTTGTAGAACTGGATCCAGTCACCGATCACGCGCAGGGCGTGGCGCTGGTTCTCGAAGCGGTGCCGGTGCGCG
>JADLCO010000109.1 GCA_020847115.1 Pseudomonadales bacterium
CGCATTCGGCGCGCCGGAATGGGCGCTGCGCGCCTTCATCCTGATGTTCGTGCTCGGGTTCCCGCTGGCGGTGATGCTGAGTTGGGCGCTGGACATCACATCGGAGGGCATCCAGCCCAGCCCGCGCAGCAAGAGTGACAAGATGATGGCGGTCATCGTCCTGCTGCTCATCGCCGGCGCGATTGGCTGGTATTACTGGAAGCCGCCGCAACTGGCGCCGTTGGCAGCGGTGCCCGCACCCATGGCGCAGTCCAATGCGACAGCACCGGCACCCGCCACCACCGTCGACCCACCGAAACCCGCAGCCGCGCCTGCCGCGACGCCACCACTGCCACCCGCGACGGCGCCAGCACCGATAGCCAACCCTGCGCTTGCGGCCCAATCGCCGCCAGCGCGACCCGTCGCGACAGCAAAACCTCTCGCTGCATCCTCGGCGCGCGAAGAACAGCCGGACCGGCATCGGCGCATTGAAAGCACCGGAGCCGAACGCGAGGAGGTATCACCGCATTGCCGCGAGGTCGTGCGTCGGATTCGATCCCAAGCGGAGCCCGACGATCGCTCTCGTCCGCAGCAGCGGCGAGCGCGACTTGCAGCGCTGGCGCAGTTGCGTGACGCCGGCTGCCTGGATGCGAGCCATCAAGCTGCCCGCGAGGCACGAACACACTGACGCCACCGGGCGACATGCGCGCTTGCAGCCGCGCCGCTGGCGCATTCAGCAGGCCCGGGTGACCGTGTGTCATCGCCGGTGACGGCCCGCCCTGCTGACGGATGATGGCGCCCGTCAGGACGGGTCGAAAATCGTGCCGCTGTCCTTGCCGCCGCTGGTTTGATGGAACCCCATACTGCTCCGATGCCTACAAGAACCGGTGCCGCACCTCTGGGGCCGGGATCGTGCAGCTGTCGTGGCGGCCAAACCAGCGATAGCGATTGCGTGCAAACCACCGATACATCCCGTCGCGCAGGCCGCGCGGCACCACCCGCAGAACGCCGGCCAAGCGCCACACGCCACCCAGGCCAGTGAGCACGCGCAAAGCCGCTTCACTGTCGGAACTGATCCGCGGAACGCCGGCCTGATCGTATTCCACGAGCAGAAACGAGGCCGGATCGTCGGGATTCAGGCCGTTGTCCAGCAACAGGCGGCGGCCCGGTTCCGACTGCATGGCGGCGAAGTGATAGCGCTGCCTATTGTCATGCCGGAGCAGGAACCCGATCGAGCCGTTGCAAAACGCGCACACGCCATCGAACACGACGATGGCGTGCGCCTTGCCATCAGACGCCATCATCTGCGGCCTCCGGCACCAGCCAGCCTTCGTAGCGCACGATCAATCCCGCCAGCGGCAGGGCCGCCTCGACCAGGAATTCATAGCGGCCATCGTGCTCGCGTTCGCGGCAGCGCACGCCGTCAAACAGCTTGACCGGCACCGGCAGCAGCCCGAACAGCCGCACGCCGGCCACCTGCAACCACAAGCCACCGTCTTCGCTGGCGTGCAAAAAGAACCGGAACTGCATCGGGCCAAGGCGTTCGCACAACAGGCCATCGCGGTACTCCAGCCGCGACACCATCGGTTTGCCGGCGAAGTCGCGGCGCCAGGTTTCGCCTTTCTGGCCGGCGTCGAAGGTCACCGTGGTTGGCACCGCCGCGCCTGCCGCCGGCAACCCGGCCGCCCGCGCGCACAGCCGTGCCAACGGGCTGGTGCCGCACTCGATGTCACAGAGTCCGCGATAGAGGGCCTGGCCGCGCACGGAATGCAGGCGCCGCACGCACGGCGCCGTCCAGAAAAAAGCGGCGCCCAGCGCCTGCTGGAACAACGTCGGCAGCACGGTTCCGTGCATCGTCTCGACCACCCCCTGCGGTGAAACGCCCCCTGCCGCATCCATCGAGCCGATTGCCGGTGCCGAGAATGCGCCTTCCGTGGCCAAGGTACACCCTTGCCCGGATGGCATCCAGCGCGTTTGCGTCATCGCGGGGTCCGCACACCCCTGTCTGAATGCAGTCAGCCCTGCCGCCAGACCAGCGTCGCCATGCGGCCGCTGCGGCCATCGCGGCGATGGGAAAAATAGCGCGTCGGATCGGAGATCGTGCATTGGCCTCCGCCATGCACCTCGGTGACGCCGGCATCGAGCAGGCGTTGCCGCGCGAGCATCGGCAGGTCGACCTTCCAATGCCCCGGCCGGGTCGGAAGGAAGGCCAGGTGTGCACGCGCATCGCGGGTGGTGAAGGCGTCGAACACCTCGGCCCCGATTTCATAGGTCGATGCGCCTGCCGCCGGGCCCAGCCAGGCGATCACGTCGTGCGCTGGCGTCCGCATCGCCGCCACCGTCGCCTCCAGCACGCCCGCACACAGTCCGCGCCAACCGGCATGGGCCAACGCGACTTCCCCGCCATCGCGGGCTGCCAGCACCACCGGCAGGCAGTCGGCGGTGAGGATGGCGAGCACGGTGCCCGGCCTGCGCGTCACTGCGGCATCGGCTTCGGGCTCGTCTGAGGAAGGCTCGATGGCAACATCGACGCCGTGCACTTGCCGCAGCCAGCGCGGCGCGGACGGCAGGGCCAGGCTGGCGACCAGTTGCCGCCGGTTCTCCGCGACTGCTTCGGCCTCATCGCCACAACGCGAGCCGAGGTTGAAACTGTCGAAAGGTGGCGACGAGACGCCCAGCCCGTGGCGCAGCGTGGTCAGCGCCTGCACGCCGGCTGGCGCGGGCCAATCGGCGTGCAGGAAGGCGTTCACCGGCGCGACCGCTCCACTTCCAGATGGGCGGCGGTATCCTCGCGCAGTGCCTGCAGCAAGGCGCGCAGGTCGGGCGGCACCGGCGCTTCGCAGCGCACCAATTCGCCAGTGACGGGATGTTCGAATTCCAGCACCTGCGCGTGCAGGGCCTGCCGCTTGAATCCGCGCAGGGCGGCGACCAGGGCCTCGCTGGCGCCCTTCGGCAGTTTCAGCGCGCCGCCGTACAGGGGATCGCCGACGATGGGGTGTTTCAGGTGCGCCATGTGCACGCGGATCTGGTGAGTGCGCCCGGTTTCCAGCCGGCACTCCAGCGCGGTATGGGCACGGAAGCGCTCGCGCAGGCGGTAATGCGTCACCGCCGGTTTGCCGTCCTCGCGCACGCCCATTTTCAGGCGGTCGCGCGGGTGGCGATCGATCGGCGCATCGACCGTGCCGCCGGACACCAGTGCGCCGACCACGACCGCCAGGTATTGCCGGTGCACGTCGCGTGCCGACAGCTGCGCCACCAGCGCGGTATGCGCTTCCAGCGTGCGCGCCACCACCATCACCCCCGAGGTGTCCGTGGCGAGCCGATGCACGATGCCCGCCCGCGGCAACCGCGCCAGATCGGGATCGCGGTACAACAGGGCGTTCATCAAGGTGCCGGCGGGATTGCCCGCGCCGGGGTGCACCACCA
>JADLCO010000110.1 GCA_020847115.1 Pseudomonadales bacterium
CGCGCACCAGCGCCGGCACCTGATAGCACAGCGACTTGCCGCCGCCCGTGGGCATGATCACCAGCGCGTCGCCGCCCGCCACCACGTGGTCGATGATGGCGGCCTGCTGGCCACGGAAGGCGTGGTAGCCGAAGACGCGGGTGAGGATGTCGAGCGGGGTGGTGGTGGGACTGTTGAACGTCATCATCAACGCCCCCTACCGAAATCGCGGCAGCACCTGCTCGGTGAACAGCAGAAAAGATTCGTGGCTGACCGGCGCGCACAGCAGATAGCCGAGGCCAACCTGTTCGCGCATTGCCTGAATCTGCTCCACCACCTGGGCGGGCGTGCCCTGGATCATCACCTCGCGCACGTAGCGCTCGACCGGATCCTCGTCCACCGCGGTCATCGCCAGGCGTCCGGCGTCAATGGCCCGGCCGGCGTTGTCCTTGTTGGCATAGGCGCTGACGGTCCAGGCGGCACCCTGTGCGGCGACGCGGCGCGCTTCGGCCTCGGTGTTGGCCACCGCGATCAGCCGTGCCATGGGCAGGTCGCGGCCGGCCGCCGCGTGGCCGTGACGGGCGAGGCCGTCGAGATAGAGGCGGCGCTTGACACCGAGATCGGCGCGGTCGCAGTGGGGATCGAGCAGGATGGAGTACCCGCGGCTCGCCGCCCACTCGATCGCCGGTGGCGAGGAGGCCGCCACCCAGGTGGGCGGATGGGGCTGCTGCAGCGGCTTGGGCAGCACCTCGACGTCGCGAAACTGCCAGTGTTTGCCGGACCAGTTCAGGCGTTCGTCACGCCAGGCGGCGAGCACGATCTCGACCGCCTCGCGGAAGCGCTCCTGGCTCTCGGCTTCGGGTACGCCGAAGGCGGCGAACTCGCCGGGATCGAAGCCGCGGCCTGCGCCCCAGTTGATGCGCCCGCCGCTGAGCACGTCGAGCAATGCGACCTCCTCCGCCAGGCGCAGCGGGTGGTAGAGCGCGGCCAGCGACACCCCGGTGCCGATGCGCAGATGGCGGGTGCGGTCGGCGACGTGCATCGCCATCAGGTGGATCGAGGGGCAGACGCTGTACGTGGTGAAGTGGTGTTCGGCAAGCCACACGCAGTCATAGCCGCTGGCGTCCATGATCGCGATGCGCTCCATGGCGCGCCGGTAGACCTCGGGCAGCGCGATGCGCCGGCCGGGCCAGCTGAAGAACTGCAGTACGCCGAATTTCATCGCTCCCTTCCCTCGTTACGCCGCCGGGTTGCGGAGCCGGGCGGTCAGAGCGCCAGCAGCTCCGGCGGCAGCACGCCCGGCGCGGCGCAGGCGACGGTGATGTGGCCCACCTTGCGCCCCGGCCGCGCGGTCTTGCCGTAATGATGCAGGTGGGTGCCGGGGATCGCCAGCATCCGGGCGGGCTCGGGCACGGCGCCAATGAGATTGACCATGGCGTAATGGCCGCGCGGCCGGGTGCTGCCCAGCGGCAGGCCCAGAATCGCGCGCAGGTGGTTCTCGAACTGGCTGGTCTCGGCGCCCTCGATGGTCCAGTGCCCGGAGTTGTGCACGCGTGGCGCGAATTCGTTGGCGAGCAGTTCGCCCCGGTGCTGGAAGAACTCGACCGCCAGCACGCCGACGTAGTCGAGAGTCTCCAGCAGCCGCCCGACCTGGGCTTCGGCCGCGCCCTGCAAGGGGTCATCGGCCCGGCACACGGTGGTATGGAGGATGCCGTTGCAGTGAGTATTTTCGGACAGGGGATAAAAGACCACGGCGCCGTCGCGGCCGCGCGCCGCGATCAGCGACACCTCGCGCTCGAAGGGTACCAGGCACTCCAGCAGCGCCGGCGTATCCCCCAGTTCGCGGGCCGCGACCTCGACCTCGGCGGCCGTGCGCAGCAGCCACTGACCCTTGCCGTCGTAGCCGAGGCGGCGGGTCTTGAGTACCGCGGGCAGGCCCAGCTCGGCGATCGCCGCTGACAGTGCCGTGCCATCGTCCACGGCGACGAACTCGGCGGTCGCCATGCCCAGCTCGCCAAACAGCGCCTTCTCGTGCAGGCGATCCTGGGCCGCGGCCAGCGCGCGGGCGCCGGGGTACACCGGCACCCGACCGGCTAGGACCTCGAGGCTGCGCGCCGGCACGTTCTCGAAATCGAAGGTCACCACGTCGGTCTGCGCGGCCAGTTCAAGCAGCGCGCGCTCGTCGTCGTAGTCGGCGATCAGCAGCCTGCCCAGGGGCCCGGCGCAGGCGTCGGCGGCAGGATCCAGAAACGTGAATTCGTGCGCCCAGGGCAGGCCGGCCAGCGCCAGCATGCGCGCCAACTGGCCGCCGCCGATGACGCCGATCTTCACGGCTGCGCCGCCCGCGGGTCGGGATCGGCCAGCACTCGCTCGGTCTGGGCGGCGCGATAGGCGGCCAGGCGCTTGCCGATGGCGGGATACTTGTTGGCGAGGATGGCCGCGGCCAGCAGGCCCGCGTTGACCGCGCCGGCGCGGCCGATGGCGAGCGTGCCCACCGGGATGCCGGCCGGCATCTGCACGATGGAGAGCAGCGAATCGACGCCGTTCAGCGTGCGCGACTGCACCGGCACGCCGAGCACCGGCAGCGCGCTCTTGGCGGCGGTCATGCCGGGCAGATGAGCGGCACCGCCGGCGCCGGCGACGATCACCTCCAGCCCGCGCCCGGCGGCGGCCTCGGCATACTGGAACAGTTTGTCCGGCGTGCGATGGGCCGAGACCACTTCCACTTCATGGGGGATGGCGAGCTCAGTCAGAATCTCGGCGGCGTGGCTCATCGTCTCCCAGTCCGACTGGGAGCCCATGATGATCCCCACCAGGGGCGCCTTGCGGTCGCGACGGCCGGCCATCACGGAGTCCTCTGTCGGCAGGGAACGGAACTGCCGGCAACTGGTGCGCGGACCAGGCGGTGCGGAGTCTGCATGGGGGGAGTATCCGTGAAATGCCCGAGCCGCGGCTCGGCCTGTGAGTGAACCTTAAACCCCGAACGGCGCGGTTGCGGAATGACTCCGCGTGGCCTGCCCGGCGCTGCCAAGCGCGCGATTCTAGCGCGCACGCCGCGCGAAGTCAGGCGTAGTGGAAACCGCGAAACGCTTGCTCAGGCGAAGCCGTAACGCCAGCCTCAGGAATGAGCTGGCGCTGTGGGCCTACCGCACAGGCACTCCCTTGAGGGGGCCTCCGTCACTGGGCTGAGGCGCGGGCGTCGACCCAGCTGCTTCCTCCACCTGCTGTCCCATCCGGTTGATGTTGGATTTGGACAAGTTGAGATTGCTGGCCCGTTCCGTTCCTGGCGGCCCGCTGCGGTCCGAGGAGTTGGATTTGCCGCTCCTTACTGTGGTCGCCTCGGTAGCGGCGCCGGCAGCCTGGTGTTGGCGTTCATCGCCATCGTCTGCCAAAGCTCCGCCATTCAAAGCGGTCATTAACAGTCCGAAAGCAAGCACATTTCTCACTGGCAGTAAATCGAATCTAAGCACGGGGAATTCCTCCCTGTGTGATCGGAAGTGCTATCGCAGCACCGAAATCGACGGGAATCAAGCACCGAACGGCGGCTCGCTTGGTGCCTGAGCAGGAACGAACGATGTGTATCAGTAGGCAGTTTGCGGGGCGATATTGTCTGTGACCCAATGTGACCGGAAATCTTCACCAAGGAGCCACTCCGTGCGCAGCCATCCACCAGCCGCTGCATCCGCACCGAGAGCCAGGTGTCATGCAGCCTGACCTGCCCCTGTTCGTCTACGGCTCGCTGCGCTCGGGGCAGTATGCCCATCGCCGCTACTGCCGCAAGGTGCTGGCGATCACCCCGGCGCTGCTCTGGGGCCGGCGCCGATGGCTGTCTTCTGGCTATCCGATCCTGATCCTGCCGGAGCGCGCGGTGCTGGCCAAGGCTAGCGCCGATCCCGAGCGGGATGCACAGCGCTCGGCGCGGCTGGCGGTGCCGCCGGACTGGGCGCGACGCCCGCGGGGCGACTGGCAGCAAATCGACGGCGAACTGCTGCTGCTCGGCGAGCCGCGGCGAAGCCTGCCGCCCATCGACCGCTACGAAGGCTGCCACCCCAGTGGCCACGGCCCCTACCGGCGGGTGCTGACCTGGGTCGCCACCGCGGCCGGTCCGGCGCCGGCCTGGACCTATTGCGCCCGGCCGGGGCGCTGAAGCCGCGCCGCGTCGGCACGGTACAATCCGGGGATGGATCTCCAGGGCTATGCGGCGCTGTTCAAGGCGCTTTCCGAACCGGCGCGGCTGCGCATCGTCCACCTGCTGCGCCAGCGCGGCGAGCTGTGCGTGTGCGATCTGGTGGATGCCCTGCAGCTACCGCAGAGCGCGGTCTCCCGCCACCTCGCCTACCTGCGCCGCCAGGGCCTGGTGACCGCGCGTCGCTCTGGTACCTGGATGTACTACCAGCTCGCACCGGCAAACGCGGTGGCCGCGCGCCTGCTCGACGGCATCGATCTGGATGCCGACACCCTGCCCGAACTGGGCCGCGATGCCGGCCGGCTGGCGGCACTGGCGCCGCGCTCCTGCAGCTGAGCCCCCGGTTGCCGGGAAGCTGTCATTGCACGGTCATCGCCGCGGGCATAATATCCGCTTATCCGCATATACGGATCAATGCCATGACGCTGCGCATCGCGATCAACGGCTTCGGCCGCATCGGCCGGCTCGCCCTGCGTGCCGCCTGGGACTGGCCCGACGTCGAGATCGTCCATCTCAACGAGATCGCCGGCGACGCCGCAACCGCCGCCCATCTACTGCTCCATGACTCGGTGCAGGGCACCTGGCCGCACCAGGTCACGGGGGGCGCGGAGCGGCTGACCATCGACGGCCGCGCCCTGGGCTACAGCCGCAACGCCGAGCTGGCCGCCACCCCCTGGCGCGCCCTGGGCGTGGATCTGGTGGTCGACTGCACCGGCCACTTCAAGACCCGCGACGTCCTGGCGGCCTACCTCGACGCCGGCGTGCCCCGGGTCGTGGTCTCGGCGCCGGTGGAGGGCATTCCCAACATCGTCATGGGCGTCAACGACGCCCTCTGCGAGCAATCTGACAGCCGCCTGTTCAGCGCCGCCTCCTGCACCACCAACTGCATCGCTCCGGTGGTGGCGGTGCTGCAACGGGAATTCGGCATCCGCCACGGCGCCATCACCACCGTGCACGACGTCACCAACAGCCAGCGGCTGCTCGATGACTACCACAAGGACCTGCGCCGCGCGCGCGCCGCCGGGCTGTCGCTGATTCCCACCACCACCGGCTCGGCGCGGGCGATCGGGGACATCTTCCCGGAACTGCGCGGCCGCCTGAACGGCCTGGCGGTGCGGGTGCCGCTGGCCAATGCCTCGCTCACCGACTGCGTGTTCGAGCTGGAGCGCGCCACCACCGTGGACGAGGTGAACGCGGCGCTGGCCGCCGCGGCCGCGGCGGCCCCGCTGGCGGGCATTCTCGGCTACGAGACGCGGCCGCTGGTGTCGGTCGATTATCGCGGCGACAGCCGCTCTGCGGTGGTCGACGCCCTCTCCACCCAGGTGATCGACGGCACGCTGGCCAAGGTGATGGTCTGGTACGACAACGAGACCGGCTATGCGCACCGGCTGATGGAACTGGCGCGCCGGGTCGGCGCGCGGCGCTGACCGCCATGACGCCGGCGCTGCGCCAGTACGCCCTGGTCACCGGCTGCTACTGGGCGTTCACCCTCACCGACGGCGCCCTGCGCATGCTGGTGGTGCTGCATTTCCACCAGCTCGGCTACAGCCCGCTACAGGTCGCGCTGCTGTTTCTGTTTTACGAATTCTTCGGCATCGTCACCAACCTGGTGGGCGGCTGGCTGGCGGCGCGGATCGGCCTCAACGCTACTCAGCACCTGGGCCTGGGCCTACAGATCCTGGCGCTGGCGATGCTGCTGGTGGACCCGGCGCTGCTCAGCGTGCCCTGGGTGATGGCCGCCCAGGCGCTGTCGGGCATCGCCAAGGATCTCAACAAGATGTCGGCCAAGAGCAGCATCAAGCTGCTGGTCCCGGGGGACCAGCAGGGCCGGCTGTTCCGCTGGGTGGCACTGCTGACCGGGTCCAAGAACGCGCTCAAGGGCGCTGGCTTCTTCCTCGGCGCGGCGCTGCTCGCCGGGCTGGGCTTTCGCGGCGCGGTGGGCGCGATGCTGGCGGGGCTGGCGCTGGCACTACTCATCGGCCTGCTGCTGCTCGACCGCGGCCTCGGCAAGACCGCATTCAAGCCGAAGTTTCGCGATCTGTTCTCCACCAGCGCGGTGATCAACCGGCTGGCGGCGGCGCGCTTCTTTCTGTTCGGCGCCCGCGACGTCTGGTTCGTGGTGGCGCTGCCGGTATTCCTGCAGACCGAGCTGCACTGGAGCTTCACCGCGGTGGGTGCCTTTCTGGCGATCTGGATCATCGGCTACGGCGGCGTGCAGGCGGCAGCGCCGCGGCTGTTCGGCCGCCGCGCCCCGGATGGCGGCAGCGCCCGGGCGGCGGCGCTGGTGCTGGCCGCGCTGCCCGCGGCGATCGCCCTGGGCCTCGGCCGCGGCGCCGACGCCGCGGTACTGGTGGGCGGCCTGCTCGCCTTCGGCGTCGTGTTCGCCGTCAACTCGGCGATCCACTCCTACCTGATCGTGGCCCACGCCCGCGCCGAGGGCGTGTCGCTGGACGTGGGCTTCTACTACATGGCCAACGCCGGCGGACGGCTGCTGGGTACGGTGCTGTCGGGCTGGCTCTATCAGGTCGCTGGCTTCGGCGCCTGCCTGTGGACGGCGACGGCCCTGGTGGCTGCCGCCGGGGTGCTGTCGCTGCGCCTGCCGCGCAGCGGCGCAGCGGCGCAGCGCCGGCGGCGGGTTCCTGGGAAACCGCGGACTAGCGCGGCATCAAGCTAGCGCGGAACCAGCCGCAACCGCAGCCCCTGCGGGCTCATGGTGAACGCCAGGCGCTCGCGCACCTGTTCCAGGTCGCAGGCCGGTTCGACGCGAAAGTGTGCACCGATCATGGCGAGCACCGCCTTCATCTCCAGGAGCGCCAGGCTGCGCCCGGGGCACAGGCGCGGGCCGGAGCCGAAGGGCATGAACGAATGGGGGTTGAACTGGCGACGGTCGGCGCCGGCGCGCAGCCAGCGCTCGGGGTCGAATCGCAGCGGCTCGGTGAATGCCGGCTCGGCCAGGGCGATGGCGCGGGTGAGGATGGCCACCGCATCGCCCTTGCGCAGCCGCAGCGGACCGATGTCGAGATCGTGATTGGCCTCGACGATGTTCAGTGGCGCCACCGGCTTCAGCCGCATGGTCTCCTGGATCACCGCGTCGATGTAGGCCAATTCGCGCACCTGCCCGAAGTCGGCGAGCCGGCCGTCCGGCAGCGCGGCGGCGACCTCCGCGGCGATGCGCGCCTGCACCTCGGGATGGCCGGCGAGAAAGTACAGCGTCCAGGCCAGCGTATTGGCGGTGGTGTCCTCCCCGGCGAGCAGCATGGTGAGCACGTTGTCGGCGATCTCGCGCGCGTCGAACTGGGGATCCGCCGCAGCGGCGACCAGCAGCGACTGCAGCAGGTTTTCGGGCCGCTCGCGCAGCTGCGGATGCGCTTCGAGCCGTTCGCGCGCAGCGGCCACGAAGCCGGCGATGGTGGCGTAGATGCGGCGCACCGACTGCTCCAGATCACGATCCCCCGGCAGGTGCAGCCAGCGCCAGTAGGGCAAGGGCGCCAGCAGGCGGCGCTGGATGGTGGGGAAGATCTTGTCGAGATGCTGCTGGATGACCTCGCCCTGCTCTTCCAGCGTGTTGATGTCCTGGCCGAAGGCGAGCGAGGCGGTGACGTCCAC
The DNA here is from genome assembly GCA_020847115.1 of Pseudomonadales bacterium. Lineage (GTDB taxonomy): Bacteria > Pseudomonadota > Gammaproteobacteria > Pseudomonadales > Porticoccaceae > JAGPUQ01. The sequence continues at coordinate 7,772 of JADLCO010000110.1, forward strand.
AGTGAAACGCATCAGGTCCGCCTGCACATCGCGGCCGCCGGTTGCATCGCCCACCACCTGCCAGCGGCGCTCCAGGCGCGCGAGCACCTTGAGCAGGGTGGGAAAGAACTGGCGCAGATGGCCGGTATCGAGCGACTGCACCACCACCGGGCGCTGGCGCCGCCAGCGCTCGCCCTCGGCCATGAACACGCCGTGGGTGCTCACGCCCAGTACCGACACCCGCTCCAGCTGGCTGCTGCGGCGAAATTCGTCGGGGCGCGCCTTGAGCACCGCGTTGGCCAGCTCAGCATCGGCCACCACTGCCATCGGCCGGCGCCCGAAGCGGAAGCGGTACAGCGGTCCCCAGCGCCGTACGCCCGCCTCCAGGGTCTGATGGAAGGCGCTGCGACGGATCTGGAAGAGATTGCCGAACAGCGGCAGGCCGCGCGGTCCGGGCAGTTGTGCCGGGGTGCGCAACGCTACCGGCGGCGCGGCGGGCGCGGCATCCGCGACCGGCAGGCCCACCAGTACCTGTTCGCCTTCGATGCGCACCGGGTAGCCGCGCAGACAGTCAGCTCCGCCACGGCGCGCGCCGGAATCGAGGTCGAAGCACCACTGATGGGCGCGGCACACCAGGGCACCGTCACGGATTTCGCCCTCGGCGAGCAAGGTGCCCTGGTGGGGACAGCGGCCGTCGTAGGCGCACACCTCGTCGCCGGCGCGGACCAGGACCAGCTCGACGCCGGCGATGCTGGCACCCGTCGGCCGGTCCGCGGCCAGCGCCGCGAGGGGCAGCGCCGGCAGCCAGCGCAGATCGCGTGGAATCTCGGGCTCGTTCATGCCTCCCCTCCCCGCCCCGGCGGCGCCGGGGCTCGGTTCAACGCCGCGCGGCGGCCATTTCGGCTTCCAGCGTGGCGCGCGTCTGCGGCCCCGGCAACACCCGCTGCAGGCGCCCCTGCGGATCGATCACCAGGGTCTCCGGCAGGCCCTGCGCCGGCGGCACACCCAGGGCGGTACGCGGATCGGCCAGCAGCGTGGGAAATGCGATCCCGAGTGCCTCGATCTGGGCGTCCAGCTGCTCGCCGGCCGAACCATCGAAATTTACCGACAGCACCCGGACCCGATCCGGATGCGCCGCCGCAAAGGCGTTGAGCTCGGGAATTTCCTCCCGGCACGGCGCGCACCACTCCGCCCAGTAGTTGATGAATACCCAGCGCCCGCGCAGGCTCTCCAGGGTCAGTTCGCCGCCGCCATGCAGCGCATAGCGGACGTCGCCACCGCCGTCGCCGCAGGCGGTCAGCACCAGCACCACCAGCCACGGCCACCAGCGGCGGCCCCGCTCAGGGCCCGGGTGCTGGCTTGGTCGCCTCATCCCGCGATTCCTCATCCCGCGATTCCTCATCCCGCAATCCCTCATCCCGCAATCCCTCATCCAGCAATTCTTCCAGACTGACCTGCAACCGTTCCCGAAACGCTACCCGACCGGAATCCAGCAGAGCCTGCACCCGCTCCATGCCAGGCAGGCCGCGCAGTGCCGGCACCCGCAGCTGCACTTCCCCCAGCGCCTCCCCGGGGACCAGCGCCGCCAGCTGCGCGATGCGGAGGTGGCCCGGATGGCGGGCGAGCACATAGGCGCCGGCCGCGGTGCGCGCCAGGATGCGCTGCCGGCGCAGCAGGTCGCGCAGCCGCCGCCACTGTCGGTCGGACACCCCCGCGGCCAGCACATCGCGGTCGCGGACGGTGTCACCACTCTCCTGGGCGCGGGCGCACAGCGCGCAGGCGGCCAGGATGGCGATCAGGTCGGGCACGGGCCCGGAGCGGCGCGCGGCGCCGAAGGTTTCCAGGGCACGGGTCAGCTCGGCACCGCCGAGCACGATCATCCAGCACAGGTGGATCCACAGCAGAAACAGCGGAAAGGCGGCGAAGGCACCATAGACAGTGTGATAGTTGCTGTTGGTGACCAGGACCCCGAACAGCGCTTTCGCCGCCTGAAAGGCAACGGCTGCAGCCAGTCCGCCCACCGCGCCATACCCCGCGGCGACCGGCGCATTGGGCACCGCGACATACAACAGGCTGAATGCCGCCCAGGTCAGCAGCCAGGGCAGATATTCGAGCAGCAGCCGGCTGATGCCGAGAATATCGACCTGATCCACCAGCGCTTGCAGTGCCACCAGGTAGGTGTGCATCACCAGCCCGGCGCCGATCAGCAGCGGACCCAGGGTCAGCACCGCCCAGTAACGCAGGAACCCGGACACCCCACGCCGCTCTTCGACCACCCCCCAGATGCGGTTGAAGGCGCGCTCGATGCCGCGCAGCGTGAGCAGTGCAGTGACCACC
>JADLCO010000111.1 GCA_020847115.1 Pseudomonadales bacterium
GGGCACCCGGGGCGCGATCAACCTGGTGTCGGTCGCCGGGCCCGGGGTCAAGCACGAGATCCAGCGCGCCATCAACGTGCGCAACCTGCACCCCGAGACCGCCCTGACCAAGGCCCAGTCCGCCTATCTGGATCACCGCGGCGCCTACGACACCCGCGCCCGGCTCCAGGACATGGACACCCAGGGCATCGACCAGGTGATGCTGATTCCGTCCGACATCGACACCTACCCCTGGATGCTCAACGGCCTCGGCGCCAGCGCCATGTGCAAGGCCTACAACGAATGGGCCTGGGAGAGCTGCCAGGTCGATCCCGAGCGGCTGTTCTTCGCCGCACTGCTGCCGCTGCAGGACCCCAAGGGCGCGGTCCGCGAGCTCTACCGGGTGGCCGACAAGGGCTGCCGCGTGGGCTTGGTGCGGCCCATCGACGCGCTCGGCAACTATCCGCTGCAGCCCAAGTACGATCCCCTGTGGCGCGCCATGGAGGAGACCGGCGTGGTCTACGGCATGCACCCGTTCCCGGCGCTGGGTTCGCTGAAGCCGCCCGGCTACACCGAGCAGCACTCGGCCTCGGAACTGATCAACCGCACCATCACCTCGGCGCAGATCCCCCACTCCTTCCTCACCAATGTCCAGAACTTCCAGTCCGAAGCCTCGGTGTGGGTGGTCTCGGCGCTGTTTTCCGGCCTGTTCGAGCGCTTCCCGAAACTGCGCGCCGCGGTGTTCGAGGCCTCGTCCACCTGGCTCAGCTTCGTGCTCGACGAGTGCGACAAGTACTACCGGCTGTACCGCAACGAGCGCCAGTTCCCGCCCCTGAAAAACCTGCCCAGCGAGACCTTCTTCGCGCACTGCATGACCGGTTTCGAGGGCGACGAGGCGCCGCCCTCGCGGCTGCCGGAGTTCTACGAGGACATCCTCGCCTGGTCGTCCGACGTCTACCACCACGACGGCGACGACGTCTGGCGGGCGCTGGAGACCATGCGCGGCTGCGGGCTGTCCGCCGAGCGCCAGGCCAAGTTCCTCGGCGGCAACGCCCGGCGCATGTACAACATTCCAACGCCCCGGACCTTCATCCGCGAGCGGGTGACCGAGATCCAGCGCCCCGACTGGTGGCCCAGCGCCGAGGAGATCGAGCGCGCCCTGGCGGCCGATGCCAGCCTGCCCGGCGGACTCTCCCGCACCGCGCCGAGCCGGCAGGCAGCGGGAGGGGCACAGCGATGAACGCGTGCGCGAAAACCTTTGTCGTGTTCGATACCGATTCCCACGTGGTCGAGCCGCGGGCCCTGTGGGAGACCTGGCTCGATCCGGACTACCGGGTGTTGGGCAAGACCGCCCTGTGGCGGGAAGAGGGCCCGATCAACTGCTATCTGAAGGTCAACGGCCGCGTGTTCCGCGACCGCATGAACCCCAACATCCCGCGCCATGCCATCTGGCGGCCGGGCATGACCTGGGACCGGATCGGCGAACTCGATCCCGGGGTGCGCCACGCGCCGACGCCGGGGGCGTCTGACCCGGCCGCGCGCCTGGCGGACATGGATGCCATGGGCATCGACCAGAGCCTGCTCTACCCCACCTGGTTCGCCGAGGGTTTCCACCTGGTCGAGGACCCGGACACCGCCCGGGCGCTGGCGCGGGCCTACAACGACTGGATCGCGGATTTCTGCGCGGCGGCGCCCGAGCGCCTGTTCGCGGTGGCCATGATTCCCCTGCAGAACCTCGACTTCGCCATTGCCGAACTGGAGCGCATCGCGCGCATCCCCTGCTTCCGCGGCGCCTTCATCCGCCCCATGTACATCGAGAACCGCTACTTCACCCACCCCTATTACGACCCCCTGTGGGCGGCGCTCGAGCGCCTGCAGATCACCGCGGCGGTGCATCCCGGCAGCGGCCTGTGGAATCCCGAGTGGACCTCGCACGCGCCCTTCATCGAAAAGATGAAGGACCGCCTGAGCCAGCTGCCGCTGCTGCGCGAGGCCGGCGGCGGCCCCGGTGCGGGCGGCGGCAACGGCGCCAACCTTGGCTTCAGTCCCACCGGCGAACTGGGCCATCCGCTGGCGCCGATCATCTCCCCCTGGCTCGACAACCACATGTTCGTGGGCGCCGCGCTGATCGGCTTTACCGTCATGCAGCGCTACCCGGACATGAAGGTGGTCATGGCCCACGGCAAGGCGTCCTGGATGGAAGAGGTGCTGGAGAAGATGGAGGCCTCGGCGCTGACCACGCCACTGCTGCACCGCTATCCGGTGCGCACCGACACCGAGGAGATGTGGGAGGAGGGTCGGGTGCTGCTCGGCTTCGACGCCGAGGAGCGGCTGATCCAGCGCCTGCCGGATACCTTCGAGGCCAAGGTGGTGTGGGGCTCCCACTACCCGCGGCAGGAGGCCACCAGTGCCTGGGATGCGATCGACACCCTCACCGGCGCCGGTCTCTCCGAGCGCGCCATCGCGCGCATGCTGGGCGGCAACGGCGCCGCCCAGTTCGGGGTGACGCTGAAGGCCGCCGCGGCCTGACCGCCAGGGCACGCCAAGGCAACGGAACAGCTCGCGGAACAGCCTGAGGAACGGACCATGCACGATCTCAGCATCAAGGGCGGCACCCTGGTCGACGGCACCGGCGCGCCGGCGCGGACCGCCGACATCGCCATCGACGGCGGCCGCATCAGCGCGGTCGGCAGGATCACCGGCCGCGCGCGCCGCACGCTCGCCGCCGACGGCCTGCTGGTCACCCCCGGCTGGGTCGACACCCACACCCACTACGACGGCCAGGCGATCTGGGACCCGCTGCTCACACCCTCCGGCTGGCACGGCGTCACCACCGCGATCATGGGCAACTGCGGAGTCGGCTTCGCGCCGGTCGCCGCCGCCCACCGCGACTGGATGATCGAGCTCATGGAGTCGGTCGAGGACATCTCCGCGGCCACCCTCAAGGCCGGCATCGACTGGCAGTGGGAGAGCTTTCCGGAATACCTCGATGCCCTGGACCGGATCCCCCGGGCAGTGGACGTGGGCGCCTATGTGGGACACTGCGCGCTGCGCACCTTCGTGATGGGCGATCGCGGCGCCCGCGACGCGGATCCGACCCCGGAGGAAATCCGCCGCATGGGCGAGCTGGTGGCCGAGGCCCTGCGGGCCGGCGCGCTGGGGTTCTCCACCTCGCGCACCGCCATCCACCTGACGCCGGGCGGCGAGCCCATCCCCGGCACCTTCGCCAAGGAAGCCGAACTCATGGCCATCGCCCGGGCGGTGGGCGCCAACGGCCCCGGCCTGATCGAAGTCATCCCGGCGGGCGTCGAGAGCGGCGATCGCGAGATCCAGGCCGCGGAAATGGCGCTGATGCGCAAGCTCTCGCTGGAGGCCGGCTGCCCGGTGACCTTCCTGACCGGTCAACTGGGCAAGAACCCGCACCTGTGGCGCGACATCTTCGCGCTGGCCGAGGCCGCCAACGCCGGCGGCGCGCGGCTGATCCCCCAGGTTTCCTGCCGGCCGGTGGGCATGCTGTTCGGCTTCGCGAGCGAAAACCCCTTCGCCCGCCGCCCGAGCTTCCAGGCGCTGCGCGGGCTGGCCCCGGCGGCGCGGCTCGCGGCGCTGCGCGATCCCGAGGTCAAGGCCCGTATCCTCGCCGACCAGGATCCAGCGCCGACCGCCTGGACCCGGCTGTTCGCCAATCCCTGGGCGCTCACCTTCGCGCTCGGACGGGAGCCCAACTACGAGCCGGACCCGGCCACCAGCATCAAGGCGCAAGCCCGGGCCCAGGGCCGGGAGCCGGCGGAGCTGGCCTACGACCTGATGCTCGAAGACGACGGCCGCGCCTTTCTGTTCTACGCCGCCTCCGGCTTTTCCGAGGGCAATCTCGATGCCGTGCGCGAGATGCTGATGAACCCCATGACCCTGCTCGGCGGCAGCGACGGCGGCGCCCACTGCAACTTCATCGTCGATGCCGGGGTGCCCACCTTCATGCTCACCCACTGGGCCCGCGACCGCAGCCACGGACGCCTGCCGCTGGAATGGGTGGTACGCAAGCAGACCCGGGACACCGCGCGCGCCAACGGCCTCAGCGACCGCGGCGAACTGGTGCCCGGACAGCGCGCCGATATCAACTTGATCGACTTTCCGCGCCTGCGCAGCCTGGCGCCGGAGCAGGTGTGCGACCTGCCCGCGGGCGGCTCGCGGCTGATCCAGCGCGCCGAAGGCTATGTCGCCACGCTGGTCGCCGGGCAGGTGATCATGGAGCACGGCGCAGATACCGGCGCGCGCCCCGGCGCCGCGGTGCGGCGCTCGCGGATGGCGTGAGCGGGCAGCGCATGGTGCCGGCGGGTACCCACAGCCGCACCATCCTGAACCGGCTGCTGATCGACCTGTCGTGGGCGTCGAGCCATCTGGAAGGCAACAACTACACGGCTCGATACCCGCAACCTGATCAACCACGGCGAGGCGTCCATCGGCAAGGCGGGAAAGTAGCGTGACCCTTGAGCGGGTGACTGCGTTTGTCCATTCTTGCAGTCATGGCAAGCAGATGAGCGGTTTTGAGTCATGGCGATCCTGACCGCAAGGAATGTGCCCGATGAGGTTCCTGGCGCGTTGCGGGTGCGGGCGGCCCAGCACGGCCGCAGCATGGAAGCGGAGGAGCGCGAGATTCTGGCGGCCGCGCTCAAGCCTTCGAACCGCGTGCGGGCGGGGGACGCCCTGGCCGCCATCGGCCGCAAGACCGGTCTGACCAATGACGATGTCGCCGTCTTCGAGAACGTGCGCGACAGGACGCCGGCCAAGCCGCTGAGCTTCGACTGAATGATCGTCCTGGATACCAACGTCGTTTCCGCGGCGATTAAGCCGGAGCCGGACGCGGCCGTGAGGGCCCAGGACGGCGGGCGCGGCTTCCTGACACCGGACGGCTACATCGCGGCCATTGCCGCATCGCGAGGCTTCTTCGTGCGTCGCGCGACACCTCGCCCTTTGAAGCGGCAGGTGTGGGTGTCATCAACCCTTGGAAGGGCGCATAGAGCCTTGGGGGCGCTCCGGAAGGGGTCGCGCACCCCTTGTCAGGAAATTCCGTTTACGACTACAAGCCCAGCTCGCTGAGCCCGGGGTGATCGTCCGGCCGGTGGCCGAGTGGCCAGTGGAATTTGCGCTCGGTCTCGGCGATCGGCAGGTCGTTGATGCTGGCAATGCGGCGCTGCATCAGCCCGTTGGCGGCGAATTCCCAGTTCTCGTTGCCGTAGGAGCGGAACCAGTGACCGGAGTCGTCGCGCCACTCGTAGGCGAAGCGGACGGCAATGCGGTCATCCGTGTGGGCCCAGACCTCCTTGATCAGCCGGTAGTCGAGTTCGCGCGCCCATTTGCGGGTGAGGAAGGCGACGATGGCGTCGCGGCCTTCGATGAACTCCGCGCGGTTGCGCCAGCGGCTGTCGGCCGTGTAGGCGAGCGATACCCGCACGGGGTCGCGGCTGTTCCAGGCGTCCTCGGCGGCGCGTGCCTTCCGTTGCGCGCTCTCTAGCGTGAAGGGGGGCAGTGGCGGGCGGTTTTCCATGATGAGTTCCTGATGGGGTGTCGGGTTGTTGTGGGCGGCGATGCCTCAGGCACCGGCGCCTGCGTTTGGGTGCTGTCCCCGCAGGGCCGCGACTTCCTGCTCCAACTGGGCGATGCGTTCCTGCAGCGGGCGGATCACCGCCGCCGTCTCCTCGGCGCTGAAGCGCGGCGTGATGTGCTGCGGGCAGTTCCAGTCGAAGGCTTCGACATGGATGATTGCGATGCGCTCGATGTGCGCGCGGTAGTCCGGCTGGGTGACCGCGGCGAGCAGCTCCGGGGCGGCGCCCTCGACCAGTTCGAAGCGCAAGCGGCCGAACAGCTTCAGCCGCCGCCGCTGGGCGTAATCCATCACGATCAGCGCCACGCGATCGTCGCCGATCACGTTGCCGGCGCTGACGAACTGCCTGTTGCCGCGGTAGTCGGCAAAGGCGATGCGGTCCGGCGCGAGCACGCGCAGAAAGCCGCGCGGCCCGCCGCGGTGCTGCACGTAGGGCCAGCCATCGGCATTCACCGAGGCGAGAAAGGCGGTGTCCGCGCTGCGCAGGAACGCGGCCTCCTCCGCGCCAAGGCCGCCACCGGGCGGCAGCTCGTCAGGCATTCGGGCGTAGGACGCACGGGAGCCGTGTGTCTGCTGCAACGCACGCACGGCGGGGGTAAAGGCGATCGCGGCGAAGGTTTTCATGATGGGCTCCGAATGCGACCCGGTGCATGCGGCCGGGACGGGGCCTGCCCGCCCCGGCCCGTACAGCTCAGGCAGCCTGCAGCAGGGACACGCGCGGGAAGTCGATGTCGACCTGCGTCGCCTTGCCGATCAGGTTGGTGAAGATGTTGAGCGCCACCAGGGCGATGATCTCCACCACCTCGGCATCGCCAAGACCGGCGCTGCGCGCCGCCGCGAACTGCTGGTCGGTGATGTCGCCAAGATTGTCGTTGAGCGCACGCGCCAGCGCCACTGCGGCCGCGCTGCGCGTGCAGCCGGAGCCGCCGCGCCGGTTCAGCAACATCTCGTCGTTCGACAGGCCGGCCTGACTGCCGATGGCGGTGTGCGCCGAGACGCAGTACTCGCAGGCAGTGCCCTCGGCGACGGCAAGCGCGATGCGCTCCTGCAGTGCCTTGTCGAGCGTGAAACCACCTGCGGCGCCATACAGGCCGAGAAAGCCTTCGAGCGCCTTGGGCGCATTGGCCAGCACGCGGATGAAGTTGGGCGTGCCGCCGAGTTGCGCCTGCACGGCGTCGAGCAGCGGGCGGGCTTCCGGGCGGGCAGTCGCGGAATCGATCGGTGAGATGCGTGGCATGAGAGTGCTCCTGGCGATTGGGGCCACCGAACCATTCGGCAACCACGGCGCACAGGATGCCCACCGCAGGAATCGCAATAAATGTCATTCAAATTATTTAATTAATTCCATATGCGGAATAATATGCCGCCATGGACAAGCTGCGATCGATGGAGGTATTCACCCGCGTCGTCGAGCACGGCAGCCTCACTGCGGCCGCGGACGCGCTCGGTCTCTCACCACCGGCGGTGGTGCGGGCGCTGGCAGCGCTGGAACTGGCGCTCGGCACGCGCTTGCTGCACCGCACCACGCGCCGCCAGTCGCTGAGCGACGAGGGCCGCGAGTACTACGCACGCTGCAAGCGCGTACTGGCGGAGGTCGAGGAGGCCGACGCGCTGCTGTCGTCGCGCCGCACAGCGCCGCGCGGGCGACTGCGCGTCACCGCGCCGGTGATGTACGGGCGCCTGCACGTGGCGCCGGTGATCACGGTCTTTGCGGCACGACACCCGCAGGTTGAGGTGGAACTGCTGCTGCTCGACCGGGTGGTCGATCTGGTCGAGGAAGGCATCGACGCTGCCGTCCGCATCGGCCAATTGCCGGACTCGACGCTGGTGGCGCGCCGCCTCGGCGAAACCCGCCGGGTGCTGTGCGGAACGCCGGACTTCATCGCACGCACCGGCCTGCCGCAGGCCCCGGCCGATCTCGCGCACACCCCCGCCATCCTGTTCAGCGGCCTGTCGCCGAACGATGAATGGGTGTTTGCCGGCAAGACCCCGCTGCGGGTGCCGGTGCGGCCGCGCCTGCGCAGCAACCAGATCGACGTTGCCATCGACGCCTGCCTCGCCGGACTCGGCCTTGCGCAATTCCTTAGCTACCAGGTGGAGCCGCTGATCACGGCGGGCAAACTGGTGAGGGTGCTGGACAGCCACGCCCCCGCAGCGCTGCCGATCCACATCGTCTACCCGAGCGCGCGGCTGCTGTCGGCCAATCTGCGCGCGCTGCTGGAGCTGTTCGAGCGGCCCTGAGCGCGGCCAAGATTGGCGATGATTGCCTCGGCGCTGCGCCGCCACGTGAGCCGTCCGAAGCGAAATGCCACCGTTCGTTGCTACGGAAACGAAGCCGGCATTCGCAAATCCGGTATCAGCGCCGAAGCTCGCTGCAGCTCATGTGCCCCCTCCAACGCCAACAACACCCGCTTGCGCCGGGGTTGCGAAGAAACGGCAGTTGCGCCTGTGCGGCGCGCGCACCCGCGCCGTGCCGGCTGCGGTTTTTCCGCCCGCAGCCGGCGGCATACCTGCGTCAGGGCAGCGTGCAGGTACCGGTGCCGCCATCCCGAACGTAGTAGTCGGTGGAGACGGCGCCATTGGCGGCCGCGATCACGTTCAGTCCGGCGCTCAGGAACACGGGCGTGTGGGCGCGCGTGGTGCCGTTGAGCTGCGTGAGCGGCACGTTGTTGACGGAGACGTTGAGCAGGTAGCTGCCATTGGTGAAAAGGTTGACGAACGGCTGCGCCTGGCCGGTCCGTGGATTCCACGCACAACCTGGCGTCACGGTGGCGTAGGACTTGTAGCTGGCGGCGTATTCCAGATCGCCGATAGCCGTGTTACTGCTGGTATCCGGGATGCAGACATTGGCCTGGTCGCCGGCTGGTGCGGCATCGAACAGGTAGCTGTCACTGATCTTGCGACTGAGTGTCACGGCGACGGTGTTGGCGCCGTCGGCCAGCCAGACGGTAGCGTCGGGACTCAGAAATGAAACCGTGGCAATGGGCGTGTTGTTGAGCGAAATCGTGCCCTTCGTCTTCTGCGCCGGGTTGTACAGCCCGGCCTGGATGAAGGGCGCCATGCCGGTCACCGGATTCATGCCGCACTGCACGCCGCTCGACGCGTAGGTCTTGCCGCTGGCGCCGACCTGAATGCCCGTCGCGGCATGGGCCGGACTTCCGATCACCAGGGCGGCGGCCAGCGCAGCCGTTGCCAAACTCAAGGTCTTCACTGCTTTCATGATGGACTCCGTTTGAATGGTTGTGGCTGGACGTATCCGGCCCGCCGTACCCGGGCGGGAAGCGCTGGGAGCAAGGCAGCGCCTCCCGACGGGCTCAGTTGAAGGTGGCGCCCACGGCCCTGTCGCCCTGCATCTGCAGGGTGCAGGTCAGCGCCGTGCCGCTGCACGCACCGGACCAGCCGAGGAAGCTGTGCTTCCTGGCCGGCTTTGCGGTCAGCGTGACGCTGGTGCCGGTCTTGAAGGTCTTCGTGCAGGTGCTGCCGCAGCTGATGCCCTTCGGCGAACTGGTCACCGTGCCCGATCCGGTTCGGGTGACGCTGAGCGTGTAGCTCGACGCCGGCACGCCGAAGGTGGCGGTGACGGCGTGGTTCGCGTCCATGGTGAGCGCGCAGGCGCCGCTGCCGCTGCAATCGCCGCTCCAGCCGGTGAATGCGCTGCCCGCAGCCGGCGTGGCCACCAGGCTGACGGCGCTGCCGGAAGCGAACGCAAGCGCACAGGTGGCGCCGCAGTCGATGCCGTTGCCCGACACGCTGCCGGTGCCGGCGCCGGCCTTGCTCACTACCAGGTCGTAGCGCCGCGCGAATACGGCCGTCACGGCGGTGTCCGCAGCGACATCCAGCACGCAGTCGGCGGTGCCGCTGCATGCCCCGCTCCAGCCGCTGAACAGGCTGTCGGCGTCCGGTGTGGCCGTTAGGGTAGCCTGGGAGCCGGCATTCAGCTGCACGGTGCAGGTGGTGCCACAATCGATGCCCCCGCCGCTCACACGACCGGTGCCGGTACCGGCCTTGCCCACGGACAGCGTGTACCGGGCCACGGCGTCACCGGCGATGTGCAGCACATAGGCCTTGCTCGCGGTCGCGTTGTCGGCATCGATGACGTCGACCGTGAAGGCAAAATCGCCGCCGCCAATGGGCGTGCCGGACAGCACGCCATCGCTACCGATGCTCAAACCCGACGGCAGGGCGCCCTGGGTGAGGCTGACCTGATACGGCGAGTTGCCGCCCACCACCACCGTGCGCGCCGTGTAGGGCTGATCTTTTTCGCCGTCCTGCAAATGGTCGACCAGGCCAAGCGGCGCGGCGGCGTCGAAGCCCGCCATCTGCGCGCCGATGTAGGCGCCGACCAGGATGCGGGCGGAGCAGTCGATGGTGTAGGAGTCTCCGTTCGGATCGGTGACCTTCACGCTGTCCTTCAGGCCATGCAGGTCGGTCGCGGACTTGACCTCGTCGCACATCGCCTCGCCGGTTTCCCCATCCAGCGAGCTGCCGTCCGCGACGTCATTCAGCGCCGCGTCGTCGGCCGCGTACTGGTAGAACTCGTAGCGCCGGGTCACCACCTCGCTGCCGTCGCCGGCGTCGTCCGGCAGGCCCTCTTCCTCGGCCTTGGCCAGGTTGCCGGCGCTGTTGGCCTGCAGCAGTGTCCATTCGGTTTCGACCTCGTCCGGTTCGCCGTTCTGCCAGTCGGCCAGGCCGTCGTCGTCGGTGTCGGCCGACACGAGATCGCCGAGCGCCACCGGATTGGCGTTGTGGGTGGTGGTCTTGATCACCTTCACCCACACGGGTTCGCCGAACTTCTTGCCGACGGGAATGGGTTCCGCCGGGGCCGGGATGACCGCCACCACTTGCGCCGGCATCGCCTGCGCCGGCTGCGGCGGGTAGTAGGTGAAGCTCGGCGTGCCGACATTCACCGCCGGGCCGGGGACGAGGGCGCCGCTACCGTCGTCGAGCAGCCAGTTGTGCTTGATGGCGGTCGGCGAGCCGTAGTAACCGACGCCGAAGTGCTCGCAGCCGTAGCTGTAGTTGCTGGTGTCAGTGCAGAAGTGGCCGTCGGTGGGCGTGAGCACCTCCGTCGGCACGCGCGTGAAGGAGCCGTCGGCCCAGGTGCCGTCGGCATTCTTCCGGGCCTCGTAGCGCACGAAGGTCCTGGGGTGGGCCGGATCGCTGTTGTCCTCGCGGATCTTCGGCGCGCCGAAGTGGGTCCAGTCGTAGGTGTAGGTGAGGTCGGTGCTGCGGACATCGTCGAGCTCGATCTCGAAGCCGTGGCAGTCCCGACCGGTGTCGTTGACGGCATCGAAGTTGTTGAGGTCGCCGTAGGCGGTGCTGGCAGCGGCGCCGAGCGGCGCCAGGCCGGCGACGACGGCCGTCAGCAGCGCCGGCCGCAGCCGGTGACGCTGCGAGGCGCGAGGGGGTGGAGCGTATGAGCCGGTACGCGTGGACATGGAGGTCTCCTTCATCCCGTCGGAAATCGACCACGCCATGGCACCACCCCCGAATTATGCAATTCTTAACCGGGGCCGCGAAGCGTCAGGTGCAATGGCTTGGGTCAAGGCATCGGGAAAAAAGATCTGCGCAAGGCTGGGCGGGACGGCCGCAAGCTGCCATGCGGCGCGATCGAAACGGCCCGATCGTCCCGCGACTCAAGCCAGCGGACATTCGTCCCAGGCCGAGTCGGGCGGGTCTTCGCCGGCTCGGGCGGCGCTCAGGACCTGTTCCCAGCCGGCGAGATCGAATCCGATCCGCAGTTCCTGAAAGTAATCGCCGGCATTGCCCAGCACGTCCTCCAGTACCGCCAGCACGTAACTCAGGGCGAGCGGAGAATGGGCGAACTGCGCCGGGATGGCGACCTGGAAGCGCAGCACCGGGTCATCGGCGCGGTAGCCGCCCATGCGCATGCCGGTGAAGTCCGGCTGCCACTCCGCCGACGCCGGCAGAAACGCGACCTCGAGCCCCGGCCCGGGCGGCAGCAGGCTGCGCTGGCGCGCGAGCGCGGCGGCGACGCGGGTGATCGCCTTGTCGATGGGAGATTTTTCCAGGGTGTCGGATTTGTTGATGCTGATGAAGATCGAACTCACGGCGCGGCTCCCCGGCGCGATGCATCAGAGATCATCGGCCAGCACCTCCAGGGCGATGAGCTGCGCGCGCAGCGCCATGTGCGCATAAAACCCTTCGCGCCCCCGGTACAGGGGGTCGCCATGGAGGGCTTCCAGCGCGCTGGCATCGTCCGGATGCACGCGGCAGCTCTGCAGCGGCGCGGCCAGAGCCGCCAGGTGCGCGTGCAGGGCGCTCACCGGCTCGCGCTGGTAGTGGCCCGGCTCCAGCAGGGCATCGGCGCGGTACAGCGGCATCTCCCAGCCGTGCCGCGCGGCCAGGGCCGCGATCCAGTCCGGCGGCGCTTGCGCCGCCGCACCGCTCGCCGCCAGCAGCTCGCGCGCCGTGGCGACCCGATGGATCTCCCGCTCCGGATCGGCGCGCCGGGCCCGGATCTTGCCGATCAGATCGGCTTCGTCGAAGGCGAACCAGGCGAGCGGCCGACCCTGCCAAGGCACCTCCACGACGTGGATCACGATCCGGCTTCCGCCACGGCAGCGCGCCGCTCATTCATCGATGCGCAGCCGCAGGATGCCATCGGCCGCGTGGCGCATGCGCTCGGCGATGCCCAGCGGACTGGCCTCGTAGGCGGCGCGGGCCTCGTCCAGTGCGGCCTGGGCACGGGTGGCCTGATCCGCGGTGAGCGGGATGCGGCCGGCCATGTGGGTGGCATCGGGCACCGCCTGCGAGATCGCGGCGCGGTTGGGATGACTGCGTACCTCGACCAGCGCGTCCGCCTCGCGCCGCCCATCCAGGCAGATCCAGCGATCGATGGCCTCGACGCGCCGGCCGTCCTCGGTGTGGCGGATGAGGATGGGCGCCGCGGCCGGGGGCGCTGATCGGTGCTGTGCAGTTGCCATGCGATGTCCTCCAGGGGTCGCCTTGGGGCAGAATCCACGGCGAGGACTTCGCCCGGCCGTGCTTCCGTCTCTGGCAGGCCCATGCAATGGCCAAGCCAGAGCAAAAATCTGCCCAAACAAAGGGTTGCGGCCCAGCGCCAGGGCCCGGACAAACCCGCCCTGTCGGGTTTGTCGCAAAGCCGACGCGGGCACGGGAAAAGCTGCCATCACGATGCCGGGGGAGCCTGCAGTGAACGACGCCGAACGCCATCTCGCCGCGGTCTGCAGGCGCTTCGCGCGGGTCGTGCCCCGCCACCAGCCTTATCCCACCCGGTTCGAGAAGAACCGCGACCCCTACCGCGCCCTGGTGCGAGCGGTGGTGTTTCAGCAGCTCTCCGGCAAGGCGGCGGCGACCATCCACGGCCGCCTGCTAGCGCTCTATCCAGGCAAGGCTCACCCCGAGCCGGAAGACCTGCTGGACACGCCCGTCGATGCCCTGCGCGGTGCGGGGCTATCGCGCCAGAAGATCGCCGCCATCCAGGACATCGCCCGCAAGCGCAGCGAAGGTGTGATCCCGTCGGCGCGGGCGCTGGCGCGGCTCGACGACGAAGCGATCATCGCGCGCCTCACCGCCGTGCGCGGCGTCGGGCGCTGGACCGTGGAGATGTACCTGATCTTCACCCTCGGCCGGCCGGACGTGCTGCCGGTGGACGATCTCGGCGTCCGCAAGGGTGCCGAGAAACTCTATGGCCGCAGCTTCACGCCGAAGGAACTCGGCGCCTACGGCGCGCGCTGGGCGCCCTGGCGCAGCGCCGCAGCCTGGCATCTGTGGCGGGTGGCGGATACGGTGGTGCCGGAATAGCCCCGCTTACCGCAGAAATCCTGCTCGCAACGGGCGAG
The DNA here is from genome assembly GCA_020847115.1 of Pseudomonadales bacterium. Lineage (GTDB taxonomy): Bacteria > Pseudomonadota > Gammaproteobacteria > Pseudomonadales > Porticoccaceae > JAGPUQ01. The sequence goes on from JADLCO010000111.1 coordinate 13,405, forward strand.
TGTTGTGGCTATCCGGCCTAGCGTCTGGGTCCATCGCTCGCAGCTAACAACACCGCTTCACCCGACTCCAGGCTTCCTCCTGCCGCTGCCGGAAAAACGCCCGCCGATCGAGCGGCGAGCAATCGGCATGCGCCGCCGCGTGGTGTGCGCGATAGCGCTCGTAGGCGTCGTCGCCGGACACCGCGCGCAGCCAGGCCCAGAACGCACGCAGCGCCTTCACGCCCGGCCCTCCACCGCCACGCCCGCGCCGGTGCGCAAATGCCGAAGACAGACCCGTGCGGTGTCGGCCAGGATCAGCCACAGCAGCGCCGCGAACAGCAGCGTCAGCCAGCCGTCGAGGCGCATGTTGAAGATGAGCTGCGGTGCCACCGCGGCCTTCTCCGGCGGCAGCACGCCGCTCGCGAGCTTGACCGCCAGATCGTTCGCGCCGGCGAAGAAGCCCAGGCGCGGATCGTCGCTCGTCACTTTCTGCCAGGCGGCGGTGCTGGTCACCGCCGTCAGCCACGCGAGCGGCAGGCCCGTCACCCAGAAATAGCGCTCGCGCCCGGTCTTGACCAGGATGGCGGTGCCCACGCACAGCGCGATGCCGGCCAGGATCTGATTGGCGATGCCGAACAGCGGCCACAGGATGTTCACCCCGCCGGCCGGGTCGATCACGCCGATGTACAGGAAATACCCCCACGCCGCCACGAACACGCCGCTGCACAGCAGCACCGACGGATACCAGCTGGTGCGCCCCAGCGCCGGCACGAAGTTGCCGAGAAAGTCCTGCAGCATGAAGCGCCCGACGCGGGTGCCGGCGTCGAGCGTGGTGAGGATGAAGATCGCCTCGAACATGATGGCGAAGTGGTACCAGACCGCGAGCAGCCCCTGCCCGAAGGCGCTGCTGAAGATGCTGGCCATGCCGACCGCCAGCGACGGCGCGCCGCCGGTGCGGCCGAACAGCGTCGCCTCGCCCATCTCGCGCGCCAGTTCCTGCATCTGGTCGAGCGCCACTGGGAAGCCCCAGGACGAGATGGTCGCCACCGCCTGTGCGCCCTCGCCCACCACGCCGGGCGCGGTGTTGATGGCGAAGTACACGCCGGGCTCGAGTACGCACGCCGCGATCAGTGCCATCAGGGCGACGAAGGATTCCAGCATCATGCTGCCGTAGCCGATCATGTGCACGTCGCGCTCGTCGGTGAGCAGCTTCGGCGTGGTGCCGGAACTGACCAGCGCGTGAAAGCCCGAGATCGCCCCGCAGGCGATGGTGATGAACACGAACGGAAACACCTTGCCGGCAAAGATCGGCCCGGTGCCGTCCACGAACTGCGTCACCGACGGCATGTGCAGCACCGGGTTCAGCCACAGGATGGCGACGGCGAGCAGCGCGATGGTGCCGAGCTTCATGAAGGTCGACAGGTAATCGCGCGGCGCGAGCAGCAGCCACACCGGCAGCACCGCGGCGGCGAAGCCGTAGACCATGATCGCGTAGGCGATGGGCAGCGGGCCGTGGTCGAACCAGGTGCGCAGCGTCGGATGGTGGTCGATCCGGCCGCCGCCCCACACCGCGAGCAGCAACAGTGCGACGCCGATGGCGCTGCCCTCGAGCACCCGGCCGGGGCGGATGCCGCGCATGTACAGCCCCACCAGCACCGCGATGGGAATGGTCGCCACCACCGTGGCCGTTGCCCAGGGGCTGTGCTTCATGGCATTCACGATCACCAGTCCGAGCACCGAGATCAGGATCACCAGGATCATCAGGGTGCCGACCAGCGCCGCCGCGCCGCCGATGGGGCCGAGTTCGTCGCGCGCCATCTGGCCCAGGCTGCGGCCGTCGCGGCGAGTGGAGCAGAACAGGATCACCATGTCCTGGATGCAGCCGCCGAGCACCGCGCCGATCAGGATCCACAGCGTGCCCGGCAGATACCCGAACTGCGCCGCGAGCGTCGGCCCCACCAGCGGACCGGGACCAGCGATGGCCGCGAAGTGGTGGCCGAACACCACCCAACGGTTGGTGGGCACGAAATCGCGGCCGTCGTCGATGCGCGTGGCCGGCGTCGGGCGGTCGTCCACCAGCAGCACGCGTGTCGCCACCCAGGCGCCGTAGAGGCGATAGCCGATGGCATACACGCACACCGCGGCGGCGATCAGCCACCAGGCATCGATGGGCTCCCCGCGCGCCAGCGCGATGCCGCCGAAGGCGAAGGCACCGAGCGCCCCCACGGCCGCCCACGCCAGCCACCTTGCCAGTTTCGTCATTGCCTCCCCCTGCGTCCGTCCCGCGCCGTTATCGGCGTCGCGCCGCCAATGCTACCCGCTGCGGGGCTGCGGCGTATCCACCCAGGGCCGGTGGCGCCCACACTCGACCGGGACCCGGCGGGTACGGGTGCGACAATTTGCCGCATTCCACCGCACCACCACCCTCATTAGCCTTGCGCGGCTGCCGCTGACGGGGCCAGACCGGCGCCGCGTCCAGCCGCGAAATTGCCGCCTTGCGGCCTGTCGAGGGGATCGAAGATGTCGCACTTTTCCGCACCACGGCGGCTGCCGCCGCTGGTTCTCGCCCTGCCCATGGCCCTGGCCGGTACGCTGGCCAGCGCCGCGGAGCCCTATGAACTCACCGAAATCACCGTGGAGGAATCGGGCGCACAGAGCGCGTTCGATGGCACCGCCGTCGACAGCGAGGAGCTGCGCTGGCGGCGCGCCATCTCCAGCGACAGTGCCACCCTGCTCAAGGACGTGCCCGGCGTCAGCCTCTACGGCGCCGGCGGCGTCTCCAGCCTGCCGGTGATCCATGGGCTGGCCGACGACCGGCTGCGCATCAAGCTCGACGGCATGGATCTGATCGCCTCCTGTCCCAATCACATGAACCCGGTGCTCTCCTACATCGACCCGACCCAGGTCGGCAGCATCCGGGTCTATGCCGGTGTCGCGCCCGTCAGCGTGGGCGGCGACAGCATCGGCGGCGCCATCGTCGCCGAGACACCGGAACCGAAATTCGCCGCGCCGGGCGCGGGCAGCATGACCGCCGCCGATATCGGCACCTTCTATCGCAGCAACGGCAACGCCCGGGGCGCCAACCTGGCCGCAACCTATGCCACCGAAGCCCTCAGCCTGAGCTACTCGGGCGCCACCGCCGAGGCGGACAACTACGACGCCGGCGGCCACTACAAGAACTTCGCGATTACTGGCATCGCGCCCTACGTCGAGCCGGACGAGGTCGGCTCCACCGCCTACGAGACGCGCAACCATACGCTGGGCATCGCCCTGCGCCACGCCAACCATCTGGCGGAAGCCAAGTTCGGCTACCAGGACCTGCCGCACCAGCTCTATCCGAACCAGCGCATGGACATGCTCGACAACGAGCAGAAGCGGCTCAACCTGCGCTACCGCGGCCAGTTCGACTGGGGGGCATTCGACGCACGCGCCTACCATGAGGAGGTCGATCACTTCATGGATTTCGGCCAGGACAAGGTCTACAACTACGGCGCCCTGATGCCGCCCAACACCACCGGCGCCACCTACCTGGTCAACGGCATGCCGATGTATACCGAGGGCAAGACCGATGGCGCTTCGCTGCGCGGCGACATCGATCTCGGCGCGCCCGACGTGCTGCGCATCGGCCTCGACCTGCAGCAATACCGCCTCGAC
>JADLCO010000112.1 GCA_020847115.1 Pseudomonadales bacterium
CCTTGGACAAATTGCCGCTACCTATGGTTTCGACTCGCACCGCGTCCCGCGCGGGCGTCGGCGCGCCGTGGCCACCGGCTGTGACCGTCCAGGTATTCGGGCTCAGCCACGCAACCGCTCCGGTGGCGCTGCGGGAACGGGTCGCCTTCGCCGAAGACGACCTCGCCGAGCACCTGCTGCGCGCGCGGCGGGCGTTGGCGCTGGCTGAAGTCGCCATCCTGTCCACCTGCAACCGCACCGAAATCTACGCCGTCGGCGCAGCCGATTTCGCCGCCTTTGGCGACTGGCTCGCCGCCGCCCACCGGATTTCGGCCGCGGACCTGCTCGGTGCCTGTTACGCCCACCGCGACGGCCAGGCGCTGCGCCACATGATGCGCGTCGCCAGCGGACTGGATTCCCTGGTGCTGGGTGAACCCCAGATTCTGGGCCAGATGAAAGCGGCCTATCTCGCCGCGCGCGCCGCCGGCACGCTCGCCACCACCCTGGAGCAGTCGTTTCAGAGCGTGTTCGCCGCCGCCAAGCGGGTGCGCTCGGAAACCGCCATCGGCGCCAACCCGGTCTCCGTGGCCTATGCCGCAGTGGGCTTGGCACGGCAGATCTTCGGCCGCCTGGAGGCGCTCCACGCCATCCTGATCGGCGCTGGCGACACCATCGAACTGGTGGCGCGCCATCTGGCCGACGCGCGGCTGGCTAGCCTCACCTTCGCCAACCGGACTCCGGACCGCGCGGCGCTGCTGGCGGCCGAGCATGGCGGCCAGGCACTGCCGCTGACCGAATTATCCGACCAGCTGCACCGCGCCGATCTGGTGATCAGCGCCACCACCAGCCCGGTTCCGGTGCTGGGCAAGGGTGCGGTGGAGTCCGCGCTCAAGCGGCGCCGCCACAGGCCCATGCTGATGGTCGATATCGCGGTGCCGCGCGACATCGAGCCCGAAGTCGGCCGCCTCGACGACGTCTACCTGTACACCGTCGACGATCTGCGCGCAGTCATTCAGGAAGGCCAGCGAGCGCGGGAAGCGGCCGCGCAGGCGGCCGAGGCGATCATCGACATCGAGGTACTGCGCTGGCAGCGACGGCAACTGGCGCGGGATGCCACCGACGTGATTCGCCTGTTCCGCGACCACGCCGCGGTGCAGCGCGACGCTGAACTCGACAAGGCGCTGCGGGCACTGGCCGCCGGGCAGGCGCCCGAAACCGTGCTCCGCCAGCTCGCCAACAGCCTCACCAACAAGCTGCTCCACCACCCCACCGCCGGCCTCAAGAAGGCCGGCGAGGAAGGTCGGGAGGAGCCCCTGCGCTGGCTCCGGGAACTGTTCGGTCCAGACCGCCCCGACCATCCGGAATCGCCATGAAAGCCTCGCTGCGCAGCCGCCTCCAGCAACTCACCGAACGCCACGAGGAGATCGGCCATCTGCTCGGCGACCCGGGCGTGATCGCGGATCAGGATCGGTTCCGCGCCCTGTCGCGGGAGTACGCCGAACTCGAGGCGGTAACCGCCGCCTATCGGCGCCACCGCAAGGTCGCCGCCGACCTCGCCGCGGCCGCCGAACTGCTGCGCGATGCCGATCCCGAACTGCGCGCACTGGCCGAAGCGGAGACGGCCGCCGGCGAACAGCTTCGAGAGCAGCTCGAAGCCGAGCTGCAGCTGCTGTTGCTGCCGCGCGATCCCAGCGACGAGGCGAACGTGTTTTTGGAGATCCGCGCCGGCACCGGCGGCGACGAGGCGGCGATCTTCGCCGGCGATCTGTTCCGCATGTATGCGCGCTACGTCGAAGCCCGCGGCTGGCAGCTCGAGGTGATCAGTCAGCGCCCGGGCGAGCACGGCGGCTACCGCGAGATCATCACCCGTATAGTCGGCGCCGGCGCCTATTCCCGGCTCAAGTTCGAGTCCGGGGCGCACCGCGTGCAGCGCGTGCCGGCCACCGAATCCCAGGGCCGCATCCATACTTCGGCCTGCACGGTCGCGATCCTGCCGGAGGTGGCCGAGATCGATGCCGTCGCCATCAACCCCGCTGAACTGCGCATCGATACCTTCCGCTCCTCCGGCGCCGGCGGTCAGCACGTCAACGTCACCGATTCCGCCGTGCGCATCACCCACCTGCCCACCGGCACCGTGGTCGAGTGCCAGGACGAGCGCTCCCAGCACAAGAACCGCGCCAAGGCGATGGCGCTGCTGCAGGCGCGTCTGCTCGCCGCCGAGCGCGAACGCCAGAGCCAGGAGCAGGCCCAGCTGCGCCGCGGCCTGGTGGGTAGCGGCGACCGCTCGGAGCGCATCCGCACCTACAACTACCCCCAGGGCCGGGTCACCGATCACCGCATCAACCTGACCCTGTACCAGCTCGACAGCATCCTCGAAGGCGAACTGGACCCGCTGATCGACCCGCTGATCAACGAATTCCGCGCCGAACAGCTCGCCGCGCTGGCGGATTGATCCGTGGCAACGGTGGGCGACCTGCTGGAGCGCGCCGCCGAACTGGCGGCGGTGTCCGAGAGCCCGCGCCTGGATCTCGAACTGCTGCTGTGCGCGGCCACCGGCTGCACGCGCACCCTGCTCTATGCGCGCCCCGAGACTGAACTCACGGCCGCCCAGAAGCGCGACTTCGAAAGCCTGTTCGCGCGCCGCAAAGGCGGCGAACCCATGGCCTATATCCTGGGCGAGCGCGAATTCTGGTCCCTGACCCTGCGCGTGTCGCCGGCGACCCTGATCCCGCGGCCGGATACCGAATTGCTGGTGGAACTGGCGCTGGATCTGGTGACGGAATCGCGGGCGCAAGTACTCGACCTCGGCACCGGCAGCGGCGCCATCGCGCTCGCGCTCGCCCGCGAGCGGCCGCAGTGGCGAGTGATCGGCATTGACCGCTCCGCCGCCGCACTGGCGGTGGCCGAAGGCAATCGCGCGGCGCTCGCCCTGGACAACGTGACCTTTCGCGTGGGCGACTGGCTCGCCGGCGAGTGCGAGCGCTACCACCTGATCGTCGCCAACCCGCCCTATGTGGACCCAGCGGACCCGCACCTCGAACGAGGCGACGTGCGCTTCGAGCCGCGCACGGCCCTGGTGGCCGCCGAGCGGGGGCTGGCCGACCTGCGCGCCATCGCCGCCGCCGCGCCGGACCATCTGCTGCCCGGCGGCTGGCTGCTGCTGGAACACGGCGCCGACCAGGGCGAAGCCGTGCGTGCGCTCTGTGCCGCGAGGTTGGAACAGGTGCAAAGCTGGCGCGATCTCGCCGGCCACGAGCGGGTCAGCGGCGGCCGCTTGCCCGAACATCCATAACATCGTTCTTCAGGGGAGACACAAAAAAATGAAAATCGACAGCAGTTTCAGCTTCGGCGATCGCCTCGACGACATCGGCGTCCTCCAGGAGCAGTTCCGGCGCCGCGAACAACTGGGTTTCGACGGCGTGGTGACCGCCGAAATCCGCAACGATCCCTTTGTGGTGGTGGGCCTGGGCGCCGCGGTCACCGAACGGGTCGAACTGCGCACCGGCATCGCCGTGGCCTTCGCGCGCAGCCCCATGACCACCGCCTACAGCGCCCACGACCTCAACGTCTATTCGCGCGGGCGCTTCACCCTGGGTCTGGGCTCGCAGATCCAGGCGCACATCACCAAGCGCTTCGGCATGCCCTGGCACGGCCCGGCCAAGCAGATGGCCGAATTCATCCGCGCCCTGCACGCGATCTGGGATTGCTGGTACGACGGCAAACCGCTCAATTTTCGCGGCGACTGCTACCGCCACACCTTGATGACGCCGGATTTCACGCCCCACGACACCCGCTTCGGCCGCCCGCGGGTGGTGATGGCGGCGGTGGGTCCGCTGATGATCGCCACCGCCGCGCGCGAGGCCGATGGCATCCTGGTGCACACCTTCTGCACGCCGAAATATCTGGAGGAGGAAATCCTGCCGCGCATCGCTGCGACGCTTGCCGAAAGCGGCCGCAGCCGCGCGGATTTCGAGGTGTCCTTCCCGCCGTTCGTGGTCACCGGCGCCACCGAGGCGGAATTCGAGGCGGCCAAGCAGCAGGTCAAGTACCGCATCGCCTTCTACGGCTCGACGCCTGCCTACCGCCCGGTGCTCGAATGCCATGGCTGGGGCGATCTCCAGCCCAAGCTCAACCAGCTCTCGAAGAACAACGGCTGGGAGCGGATGCCGGAACTCATCGGCGACGAGATGCTGGAAACCTTCGCGGTGGTCGGCGAGCCGCGCCAGGTCGCCACCGAAATCCGCCGCCGCTACGGCCACCTGGTGGATCGCCTGACGCTGGAGAACACCCTGCCCGACGACCAGATCGCCGAACAGCTCCGGGTCATCCGCGGTTGAAATGAATCTCCGCTGAAGTCATCCGCAGCCACAAAAAACAAACCCGGCTGCCAGGCCGGGTTTGTCGGGTTGCACCGAGGGCGGGAGCGTTCAGCCGTCCCCGTGGCGCAGCAGGCGCCCGGAGTAGGTGTTGGTCTCGCGGTCGTGATCGATGGTGATCTGACCGTTGACCAGCACATAGTCGTAGCCCCTGGCGCGCTGCACCCGTCGCCATTCCCCGGCCGGCATGTCGTGGGTGATCTCTGCCGGCAGCGCCTCGAGCTTCTCGTAGTCATAGACCACGATGTCGGCGGGTGACCCCTCGCGCAACTGGCCGCGATTGTTGAACCCGGCGAGTGCCGCCGGCAATGCCGACAGCCGCCAGTGCGCCTCCTCCAGCGACAGCATGTTGTGCTCGCGGACGTACTTGGCCAGCGCCTCGGTGGGGTAGCGGCCGGCGGTGAGAAAGCGGGTGTGGGCGCCGCCGTCGGAGACTCCGAAAGTGACATAGGGATCGTCGATGATCTCCTTCATGTACTGGAGGTTGCCGGCATTGGGCAGGGTGGCGAAGAACTCGGCCTTGAGGTTGGTGCCCACGGCAATGTCGAGCAGCGCATCGACCGGGTGCTTGCCGGTCTTCTGCGCGATCAGGCTCATCTTGTGATCCTTGAACTCGTTGAACTTGTCGGAGTGGGTGCGCACCAGCACCACCTCGTCGATGGGCCCGGTGGCGGAGATGCCCGGCGGATTGGCGCGCAGACCCGGGCGCCGCGCCGGGTCGGCCATCTTCGCCAGGCGCTCCTCGAAGCTGCCGGTGGTGACCTCGCGCCAGGCGTCGGAGTCGTCCCACAGGTTCCATTCGTCGAGCGAGAAGGTGAAGCCGGAGTCGGTGGTCAGGCCCTGGCCGTAGACCTTGTTGCCGCGGGCGTGGCACTCGCGCAGCCAGCGCAATGTGCTGCGGTGCACCTCGGGATCGCTGGCCACGGCCTGCACCACGTTGTAGAGCAGCGGCCGGCCGCTCACCTCCGCGACCTTTTCCATGTGGGCGCGGTCGTGTCCGGGATCCTTGCCGCTCAGCATGGTCATCTGGATGAAGCCCTCGTTGCGCTTGGCGAGCACCTTGGCCAGCGCGATACAGGTCTCGTCGTGCATCACGTCGGTGGGCATCGGGGTGCCGTCGAAGTCGCGCTGCACATCGGCGCCGCAGCCCGGGGCCAGGCGCTGCGCCGACCAGCCGCAGCCGCCGGCGTCCATGGCTTCTTCAAGCAGGCGGCACAGTTCGGCTTCTTCAGCCGCGGTGGGTTTCTCACCGGCCTTGGCACGCTCGAAGCCCATCACCCACACCAGCAGCGGCGCCACCGGCACATAGGGCAGGATGTTGATCGCCTTGGGGGTGCGATCGACGCTGTCGAGGACTTCGGGGAAGGTCACCCAGTCCCAGGGCATGCCGGCCTTCATGGATTCGAACGGAATCGCCTCGACGCGGGTCATGGACAGCATGGAGCGCTCGCGGAACTCCGGCGCCACCGGCGCAAAACCGAAGCCGCAGTTGCCGATCACCACCGAGGTGATGCCGTGCCAGCCGGACAGCGTGCAGTAAGGATCCCAGAACAGCTGCGCGTCATAGTGCGTGTGCAGATCGATGAACCCGGGGCAGACGTGCTTGCCCGTGGCATCGATCACCTTGTCGGCATCTTTCGCGTCGAGGCGGCCGATCTTGGCGATGACGCCGTCCTTGACGCCGATGTCGGCCTTGTAGCGCGGAATGCGCGTGCCGTCGAAGATGGTGCCGTTCTTGATGATGGTGTCGAACCTTGCCATGGAAATACTCCCCCGTTATGCGCAGCAGCGCCTCGGTCAACCTCGATTGCACGAGGCGCCCGGCCCGGCCCGCGCGTTGTTATCGATAAGTCTGAGCTTCAGGTCCGGCGGACTATAACAGCGCCGTCGCCGCCGCCGACAGTGCGCCGCGAGACCCGCAAGCGACTCGCGGTCGCGCAGTTGTGCCCAGCTCAGGCGATGCCGTAGCTGCGTGCGGTTTGCAGGAGCAGGAGGCGGTCGGAGGGGTCCAGGGCGACGAACTCACAGCCGATCCGGCGCTGCGGCCGGTCGGCATCCTGGCACTGCCAGGCGACGCGGATGCCGGCGTCGATCGCGACCAGTCCCTTGTCGGGGTGGGGCAGGTGGATGGTGACCACGCGGCTGCCGGGGGGTGGCAACTCGCGATGCGTATGTACCATCATACCACCAGTGGCAATATCCCCCAGATAGCCGATCATGGCGCGACTGTTGTGATCGTAGATCTTGGCCAGCGCCACCAGCCGCGTGCGTCGCGAGCGACGGACTTCTGGAAGGGTGGACGAAGAGATCGGGTGCGACATGGCGGAATCATAATAGCGCCGCGACGACCTGCCAAGAACATCCTGTGCAGACCAACCTTTGCAGAGCGACAACTGCGAACCTGCCAACCGTGGCAGCCACCACCACGCCGGCGGTGGCTACCCGAATACCTCAGCCGCTCACTGGCAAATGTTGCTGTTCGGCGCCTCGGGCACTCCGAGTTTCCACTTCAACGGCGTGATGCCGGGGTCGATGGTGTCGGCTTCCCAGATCGCATCGGCGATGCACTTTTGCCCATCCTCATTGACGCTGACCCCCATGCCTTCCGTGGTCTGGCTCTTGTTGATCAGCACGCCCAGCGCCGCAGGCTCCAGATAAGTCGGCGTTTCAGTGCCGGTATCGCCCTCGACAAACCAGGGCGAAGAACAGCCGAAATCCTTGGTGGAATCGTGCTGGTGCACGGCGCCGTTCTGGATGCTCTCAGCTTGTTGAAATTCTCGGCATTTGGTTCGCGTGCAGATAAACTTGTCGAAGGAAATTTCACGCCTGAGAGCGCGCGATGCACGGAGCCGATGTCAGCCAGCCGATCCTGTTCATCACCCGCACGGTGGCGGATTTCGTGCCGCCGGATCATCCGCTGCGCGCCCTGCGGGAGCTGATCGACGAGGCGCTGGCGAGTCTCGACGGTCTGTTCGACAGCTGCTGTCCGTGGAGCGCTTCAGCATCGACAGGGCGCTGATCGACACTTGGGCGTCGCACAAGCGCTTCCACCGGCGGGACGCCTCGGACGATGCGCCGGGGAACAGGAACCGGATTGCCACGGGGAACCGCGCACCAAAGCAACGCATGGGTCGCAGACCGATCCCGAGGCAGCGCTGATGGGCAAGAACCAGGGCCAGGAGGCGCGGCTGCCGGGGGAGCGCCGCGGTGACCTTGGCGGACACCGCGCTCAATCTGTTGCGCATGCGCAATCTGCTGGTGGGAGCAACCGGATGAAGGCGAAAAATCCGGAAAACCACGCCATCGGGCCTTGCGACAGGGTTGATGGCGCTGCGGTGATGGCGTTACGGAGATCCGGACCGCGAGATTTTCCACCGTAATCCCAAATTTGGCCATCCAGCCCAGAAAATTCATGCGTATTTCAACAAGCTGCTAACTGATCAACACCAGGATCGACAGCCATGACCGATAGCGGATTAGTAACCTGGTTCCTGGCCCTCCAGTTCATTGTGGTGGGACTGCTCAGCCTGCTGGTCATCGGCGCGCTCGCGCTCGGTTGGATGTACCTGGCCGATGTCCACCAGCGACGCCACGCGATCCGCCGCAACTACCCCATCATCGGCCGCTTGCGCTACCTGCTCGAGCGCCTCGGCTTTTTCTTCCGCCAGTAC
>JADLCO010000113.1 GCA_020847115.1 Pseudomonadales bacterium
ATCTGGGCGAACCGCGTTTCGACGATCTGGAGACCTGGTCGCCATTGGTGCAGACATGGCTGGAATTCGATGTGGCTGAGAACTGGACACTGAGCCCCCGATATCAGCATTTCGAATTCAACGTAGACCAGCAACAGATGCGTTTGCGAGGGCCCTTGGCGGACGGCACCATCGGCCGCCGCGGCCGCTTCGATTTTCGCGAACGCGACGAGACCGATACCTTTCAGCTCGAACTCAAGGGCCAGCTCGATACCCTGGGACTCCGTCATCAGCTGCTGTTCGGCTACGAACATGAACACCACAGCTGGGATGGCGATTGGTTCGACTATGCCGGCCCGCCGCCGATCGACCCCCTCGACCCCGTCTATCTCGATGTGCCGCCTGCGATCACAGACGTGCAGACCACGTTCAGCGGCAAGGGCGACACGCCGAGCGTCTACGCGCAGGATCTCGTTCACCTCACCGATACCCTCACCGTGCTGGCGGGGGTTCGCCATTCGCGGCCCGACTTCAAGAGCGAGTTCGCCGGCGATCACACCAAGGGCCCCGACGATCGCCTGACCTCCTGGCAGCTGGGCACCGCCTGGGAGTTCACACCCAACTGGTCGCTGTTCGGCGGCTACGGCACCGGCTTTACCACCGAAGCCGTCATCGGCAGTCTCGATCGCAGCGGCCAGCCGTTCGAACCGGAAGAAAGCGAACAGTGGGAAGCAGGCCTGAAACACGAAAGCGGCCAGGCATCGATGACGCTGGCGGTATTCGACGTCACCCGCAAAAATGTAACCACCGCCGACCCGTTCGATCCGGATTTCAGCATTCAGACCGGGGAGCAACGCGCGCGCGGCGTCGAGCTGGAATGGCTGCTGGAGGTAACCACCGGCTGGTTCATCCAAGGCGGCATCGCCTACATCGACAGCGAGATCACGCGCAGCAACGATGGCGACGATGGCAATCAGTTGGGCAACATCGCGCCCTGGCAAGCCAATCTCTGGACGCTGTATCGCTTCGCCGGCCGGCTGCAGGGCCTGGAAACGGCCATCGGTGCCAATTACGTCGACAGCCGCTACGGCACCGATACCAACGGCTACAAACTCGACTCCTACACGACGGTGGACGCATCGGCGGCCTACTGGTTGACGCCGAAGCTCAAGGCGGAGTTCTTTCTGAGCAATCTCCTCGACGAGAAGTACTACACCGGCAACAATAACTTCTCGGTCTATCCCGGCGAGCCGCGCGCCTGGCAGTTGCGCATCAACAGCTACTTCTGACCCATGAAGCACCGGCCCACCCACCGCTCCAAACCGCTGCGATCCTGCCCCCAACCGGGTGGCGGACGCCGCGGGGATGGTGCGCCAACTATCCATACCACGACCTCTGGCGAGCAGGCATGGCGGGACGACCGCTGAGCCCGCGCGCCCGCGTCGCCGCGACGGCGGCGCTGCTGATCGCGGCGGCCATCGTCGCCTGGTGGCAGCGCTATCCGGCGGCGGCCATGCAGCCGCTCGCCGTTGCCGCCGCACCCGGTGCACGCCTGCCGCGGCTCGCGGCCCATCCCGCCGGCGGCGCAGTGCTCTCCTGGGTGGAGCCGGCGCCCGACGGCGGGCATGTACTGCGCGTCGCACGCTACCGGGACGGGCGTTTCGCAGCGCCGGTAGAGGTGGCGCGCGGCCAGGACTGGTTCGTCAACTGGAGCGATTTCCCGTCCGTGGTGCCCATCGCCACGGACTTCTGGCTGGCGCACTGGCTGGTGCGCCATCCGCGGGCCGACAGCCCGTACCACTACGGCATCGCCCTGGCACTGTCGCGCGACGACGGCCACCACTGGACGCGCGTGCCGGCGCCGCACGCCGATGCCGGTCCGGCCGAACACGGCTTCGCCGCCATCGCTGCGCTGGATGGCCGGGCCGCGATGGTCTGGCTGGACGGCCGCGCCAACGACGCTCGCCACACCTTCGCGCTGCGCACCACAGACATCGAGCGCGATGGTACCGCCACCGCGGAGCGCATCATCGATGGCGACGTCTGTACCTGCTGCTGGCCGGCCTTGGCGCGCACGCGGAACGATCTGTGGGTGGCCTATCGTGGCCGCACCACGGACGAGATCCGCGACTTTCAATTGCGCCACCGCAGCGCCGAAGGTTGGTCGGCGCCGATCGCACTGGCCGGAGAGGGCTGGTCCATCGCTGGCTGCCCGGTCAACGGTGTGAGCCTGGCGGCGCGGGGTGAACGGCTCGCGGCGGCCTGGTTCACCGCCGCCGGGGGCACGGCCCGCGTGCGGGCGGCCTTCATCCGCGATGGCGCCAACTCACTCGAAGCGGTGCACGACATCGACGCCGCAAGCCCCGTGGGGCGCGCCGCCATCGCCTGGCTGAACGACGATACCGCCGCCGCACTGCACATCGCCGCGCCCGCGGCCGGCGCCGATCTCGCCGATCTGCGCCTGACCCGGGTCAGTCCGGCCGGCGTCGGACGCGCCCTGACCCTTACCCAAGTGCCGGCCAACCGCGACTCGGGCGTGCCGCAGCTAATGGCGGTCGGTTCCGAAGTACTGGTTGCCTGGACCGGCGCGGCGCCGGTATATGGGCTGCACATCCTGCATGTGCCCCTGCGCGCCGTACCGTAACCGCCGCCTTCAGGGCGCTGGCGACGCTTTCGGCGCGGCGTGTAAGGCGCCCGGATCGGTGACGAAGCCGATCCGGGTCACTCCTGCGCGTGCTGCAGCAGCTAGCACCTGCGCCACCGCGTCATAGGCCACCGCCCGATCGGCCTCGATATGCAGCTCGGCATCGGGCTGCGCTACCGTCAGCGCGCGCGCCTCGGCCTCCAGCGCTTCGAGGGTCAGCACGCGGCCATCCCAATGCAGCCGTCCATCGGCGTCGATGGCCACCACCACCGGTTTGATGGGCGTCTGCACCGGCTGGCTCGCGGCCTCCGGCAGATTCACCTTCACCGCCTGGGTGATCAGCGGTGCGGTGACGATGAAGATCACCAGCAGCACCAGGATCACGTCCACCAGGGGCACGATGTTGATCTCCGCGCTGCTGCGCGGCGGCTGGCCGACACCGTCTCCCAGTGCCACGGCTCAGCCTCCCAGCCGGCGCAGCGGCGCGGCACGTTCGGCATCGACCTGCGCGGCCGCATCCGGCGCCGTGGCACGCAGCAGCAGGCTGGCGGCGAAATCCTCCAGGCGCGCCTGCCGCAGCCGGTTGCGGCGCTGGATGAGGTTGTGGGCGAACACCGCCGGGATCGCCACCGACAGGCCCAGCGCAGTCATCACCAGGGCCTCGCCGAGAGGACCGGCCACCGCCGCAAGCCCGGCTTCACCGGTGGCGGCGATGCGCAGCAGGGCGTGGTAGATGCCCCACACGGTACCCAGCAAACCGAGATAGGGCGCGGTAGCCGCGGTGGTGGCGAGCAGCGCCAGACCGCGCTCGGCCTCGACCGCCGCGCGATCGAGCTGCTGGCGCAAGCCCCGGGTGAGGTGGGCGGCGAGACCGCCGGCCTCCGCAAATTGGTGGCCGGCATCGGCCAGCGCGCGGCCGGCGCACACCAGGGCGAGCAGCTCGGCCTCGGCCTGGGCGCCCGGCGCCGAGCGCGCAGCGAGCGTCGGCGCCGCCAGCACCTCGGTGACGTAACGGCGGCTGCGGCCGAGCTCGCGGGCACCGCGCCCCAGCCAGACCAGGAAGAACGTCCAGCCCGCCAGCGACAGCAGCGCCAGCACCGCCATCAGCACCCAACCCAGCGGGTCGAGCTGCCGCACGAAATGTTCGAAGCCGAATTCGATCATCGCCACCTCACCGGGGTTTCATCGCAGGGAAAATCGGATGCGCTGCACCGCCGTCGCCGGCACCGCGACGCCGCCGACGCGCGCCGGCGCACAGCGCCAGTTGCGCACCGCGGCCACCGCCGCCCGATCGAGCGCGTTCGCACCCGAGGACCGCGCGACGGTCACTCGGGTCACGGCACCGGTGGCGGACAGCTCCACCAGCAGCTCCACCACACCCTCCTGACCGCGGCGGCGGGCGGCGGCAGGATAAACCGGCGGTGGCCGGTGTGTGCACTGCACCGCGAGCTCCGGCTCGGGCGGTGGAGCGAACGCGACGGCTGGCGGCACGGCCGCGGCTACAAGCGCAGGCGCAGGCGCACTCGGCTGCGGTTCTGGGATCGGTGCTTGCGCGGGTTGCGGCGGCGCTGCCGGACGCGGCCGCGGTGCCGCCGCGGGCCCGGGCTTGGGCGTGGCAACGGGTTTGGGCGCGGGCCGCACCGCGGGCGGCTGCGGCTGTACTTCCGCCGGGGGCGGCGGCACCGCGGCGGCCGGAGCCGGTACCGGGGGCTCGATCAACCGCACCGTCACCGCCGGCGCCGTCCGCGGCACTGCAGGCGTATGCCACAACAGTGCGACCACGGCGCCATGCGCGGCGATTGCCACCGCCGCGGCGAAGCCATACAGCGCTGCCCTGGATGAGGTCACAATGGTTGTCTACCGTTACCGTATCGACCCGGCAGCCGCGCTCGGCCGCACCGCTCAAATCCGCGATCATCGCCGGGTTGGCGCCGCGGCGGAATGCGGCAAATCGTCGCACCCCGACATCGAGCCGCGTCGCGCGGGGAATCGACCAGCCTTCCCGGCTGTGCGCCCCATCACGGTGGCCGCGGCATTCAATCCTTCGGAAAGCGCGCGCGAAGGGTGTCGCCCACCAGCACTGCCACCGGGTAGAGCACTTCCTCCTCGGTCCGCGCGTGCAGGGCCAACTGTTCGGCGAGGTGCTCGTACCTGGCGGACCGCCCGGCACGCGCCGCCAGCCGGAGTGGCCCCAGCGGGTTCACGGGCGCTAGCGCACCTTGTCGGTAAAGTGGGGCAGCACTTTCTCCGTCAGCAGCTCCCAGTGGCGCATCATCTTCGGCAGCGGGATCAACTGGGTGTAGGTGAGCAGGAACAGGTATTCCGACGGCAGTTCCCTGCGCAGCTTTTCCAGCTTCCGGCACACGGTGTCGGGGCTGCCGGCAATGATCAGCCCGCGGTCGCACAGGGTCTGGTAGTCGGTGGGGATGTCCTCCAGTTTCTCGTGGCGCCGGCGCACCGCCTCGTTGAAGCCGAAGGGCACGAAGAAGTCGTACCACACCTGGTAGCCGGCGTTGCGCGCCAGCTCATTGGCCTCCTCGTCAGTGTCGGCCACCACGATGTCGCGCATGATGCCCATCTGCTGGCCGTAGGCGAGGTTTCGGCCTTGGGCCGCAGCTTCCTCCCGAAAGGCGGTGAAGTGCTCCTGCACTAGATCCTGGTCGCAGACCAGCGAGATTGGTATCAGGCCGTTGCGCGCCGCCCAGCGCAGGGATGTCACCGAAAAGCTGAACGGCTGGAACATGTCCGGCACCCGGTTGTTGTAGCAGGGCGGAGCGATGCCGATCTCGGTGACCACACCCTCGGCGTCCACGCCTGCACCCAGCTTGCGGGTGAAGTCCGCCGCCGGCCACACCTGGCCGGGCACCGGGAATTCCCAGTGCTTGCCCTTGTGGGTGAAGGTGCGCTGGGTCCAGGCCTTGCGCACGATCTCGAAGTGCTCCTCGTAGAGTTCGCGCTTGACGCGGTCGTAGGTCTCGAAGTCGCGCGCATCGCGCAAGCCCGGGATCAGCTGGCCCATGTTGTTCACCCAGCGCACCTGGTAGCCACGGGCGATGCCGAAAAAGGCGCGGCCCTGGAGCATCTGGTCGAGCATGGCGACGTCCTCGGCCATGCGGATCGGGTGCTGGGCAGGCAGCACATAGCCAAGCTGGCCCCAGCGCAGGCGTTTGGTCTTCGGCCCCAGATAGGCGCCGAGCAGCGTGGGGTTGTTCGAGACCTCCGAACCCTCGATGTGGAAATGGTGCTCGGTGAAGCCGACGCCGTAGTAGCCGTGCTCGTCGAGATACTGGCTCTGCACGCTCAGGTCGTGCAGCAGCTCCTGGTACAGGTCGGTGCGCTTGCCGGCGAAGCCCTTAAGCTTCTCCTCCAGCGAGCCGACCGAGGGCAGATAGAGAATACCGACTTCCATGAGTACCTCCCGTTCGTTTCTGGTTATAAAAATTCTGGGGGCATGCGTTTCGATCCTACCCGACATGGGGCGGCCGTGACCATGTGCCGCTACAATCCGTTGTCACGGCCGTTTCAGACCCCGGCGATCACCTCCGCCCAGTCGTCCAGCGCGTCCGGGTGCTGCTGCGGAATCTGTACCGCCCAGCGGTCCAGCCCCGCGCTGCGCAGCGCGCGCAGCCGCTCCCGCAACTCCTCCTTCAGTCCGGTGAAGGTGGCCGCGCGAATCAGGTCGCCGCCGATCGGCGGCTCCTCCTCCGGGCGCAGGAACAGCGCATGGCCGCGGTGCACCGTCAGATAGCGGGCGTCGGCGGGTTCGTAGCCGTCGTAGAGCCGGCGATAGCCGTCGAGCAGCTCGGACAGCTCCGCGGGCGCGTTCATGTTGAGATCGCCGACGCCGGCCTCGATCAGGTTGTGGGGGATCACCGCCGCGAACGGCCCCGCCTGGGCCTTGACGCGCGGGCTGCCGTAATCCTCGCCCGGGCGCAGCACGCAGCCGCCCACGAACGCGGTCTTGAGATAATCGTCCGGATCGCGCCCGGCAGCGCGATAGCTGCGATTCATCGCCGCGATGCCGGACGCGGCGAAGTCCACGTCGGTCATCGCCGTGATCCAGTGGGCGCCCCGCTCCGCGGTCAGGCGCTGGCTGCGCGGCCCCATCGCCGAGATGTGCACCGGCAGCGCCGGGTCGGTGCGGATCAATCCGTACTCGGGATTGAGAAAGCGGATCTTGCGCGCCTTGCCCTCGAACTCCCAGGTCGGCGTCTCTTCCGCGAGCAGCGCCTGCACGATGTCCAGGTACTCCTCGAGCTCTGCCAGCGTCACGGGCGGCAGGCCCATGGCCCGGCGCGCGGTGAACCCGGTGCCGACGCCGAAGTCGATGCGCCCAGGCGCCAGCTGGTTGAGCGACGCCAGCGCGCAGGCCGTCGCCGGCGCGATGCGGTTGGACGGCACCAGCACCCCGGTGCCGAGCCGGATGCGTGTGGTCTTGACCGCGGCCGCGCCCATGGCGACAAAGGGGTCGGCGCACAGCATCTGGGTGTCGTAGAACCAGGCGTGGGTGAAACCGAGCGCCTCCGCCCGCTGCACGATCTTCCAGGAATCCGCCGCGGTGGCGAGCTGAATGCCGAATTCCATGCTGTCCTCCCGGCGCGCGCGCACGGGCGCCTCTGTCAAACGCGGGTCGCGAAAGCCGCAGTTTGCACCAAAACGGTTGCGAGACAATCCGCGCCGCCCAGCCGTGCCACTGCTGTTTTGCCCACCTCATTTGCGCGTGGTAGCTTGTCGTTGCACCGGCCCGGGGAGAGCCGCCATGACCACCGCCTTCGACTTCACCGTCAACGACATCCACGGCAAGCCGATCGATCGGGCCGACTACAAGGGCAAGGTCCTGCTGATCGTGAACACCGCCAGCAAGTGCGGCTTCACCCCGCAGTACCAGGGGCTCCAGCAACTGCACGAGCGCTATCACGGGGACGGGCTAGTGGTGCTGGGCTTTCCCTGCAACCAGTTCGGCAGGCAGGAGCCGGCGCCCAACGAACAGATCGCACAGTTCTGTGAAACAAATTTCGGCGTGAGTTTTCCGCTGTTCGCCAAGATCGAGGTCAACGGCGACGGCGCCGCCCCGCTCTACAAACATTTGAAACAGGAGGCGCCCGGCGTGCTCGGCACCTCGGGCATCAAATGGAACTTCACCAAGTTTCTGGTCAGCCGCGACGGCCAAACCATCCGCCGCTACGCGCCCACCGACAAGCCGGAAGACCTCGCGAAAGACGTAGAGGAAATGCTCAGGGCATGAGCGGCTGTAATTCACCAGATTAACTCGCCCGGCGGGCCGAGCGATCGCGAACCGAAGAGTTCAATCGTCAATTGCTCCTGTTTAGCGCCCAACGTTTGAGCTCAGCCGCTCGCGGAGGCTGGCGAAGCCAGCCGTAGCGACTCGGCTGCAGCGAAGGGTTAGGCCATTTGTCGACTGGTTTATTGCCGCGACAAAATACGAAGATACTTGCTGCCAAAGTAAAGGGATGCCGCACCTTCAAGCGTTACACCCCAAGCCGCAAGTCCATGACGAAGTCGACTTGCCGACATAACCACGTCGGCTGAGCGATACCACCTGTCTCGCTCTATTTCTTCCCAAAGCTTCAGTTCCCGAGCGACTCTGGCTGCATGCTTACGCCGCTCTGCAAGTTCCTTTCTTGAGAGCGTCGTCAGAGCGCAGTAGAAGAGCTGTGGCTTTCCTCCCCGCGCCATCTCTCGACAATAGGAAACGGGTCTGAAATCGCTGAGATCGGCGGGAAGTAGGCCAAGTTCCTCTTTGGCCTCATCCAAGAGGTGGTCCGTCACATCGGCGAATGAAACCGTTTGGGACCGTGCCGGCCACTTTGCGGCACCAGACGCAGAACAGTGCACACCGCCTGGAAACACGCCAATCTTCTTGACCCTTCGCACGAGGTACGGTATCCATGTTCCGTTAGACCGGTAGTAGATCAACATCGCCACACCAAGCGTGTTTGCAAGTCTTCCATCTGAAAGGTCCGGCAAGCAGCCATCGTACTTTGCGCAAAGCTGTGAGCGGAGTGATACATGGGTTCCAGGGTTTTCGCGATCAAAATCTAAGATTAGATTGGATCGCGCTTGATCATGGTACTGTGACAATTGGACATTCATGACCAAGGTGTCGGCCTTGACCTCTGTTGACCTAACACGAATCAGGGGCTCATTCGCGGAGACGCGGCCGGAGACGCGTAGTGCCTCGAATCCTGCGGTGGCTGTCATTTTCCATGCGCCGTTGCCGGAAGAAAGCTCAAAGCGTCTTCGTTGACTTTCAAGCCTGACAAGATCTGGCGGCGGATCGCTTGATGATTGGTGTTTATTGTGGAGATCAAGCAAGTCGCAATCAAGCACATACGCAATGCCGGGAGCAACCGTGCGCTCACCCGA
>JADLCO010000114.1 GCA_020847115.1 Pseudomonadales bacterium
AACAGCGCCGGGATCTGCTGCTTGTAGGTCTGGAGTTGATTGAAGGCGCCGGCCAGCGTCGCGTTCTCGCCGCCGGGGGCCTTGAGTTCGATCACCGCCAGCGGCAGGCCGTTGACGAACACCACCACGTCCGGCCGCCGCTTGACCTGTCCAGCCACCACCGTGAACTGCTGCACGGCCAGCCAGTCGTTGTTGGCCGGGCTGTCGAAGTCGATCAGGCGCGCCTTGCCCGCCGTCAGCGTGCCGTCCTCGGCGCCGCTTTCATGCAGCATGTACTCCACATCCGCGCCTTCGGTCAGCAGCCGGTGGATGCGGCGGTTTTCCTCCAGCAGGGTGGGCAGTTCCGATTGGGTCAGGCGGCGAACGGCGTCGGCCTGCGCCTCAGGCGGTAGCGTCGGGTTCAGTCGCGCCACGGCGGCGGTGAGTCGCGCCTTGAGCACCACCTCGTCGTAGGCCTCCCGCTCCGGCTGCTTGCCGTCGGGGCCGATGAGCTCGTCCGAGGCGCAGGCAAAACCCAGCCCGGCAAGCTGCGTGAGCAGCGCGGTTTCCAGTTGGGCTTCGGAGAGGAAGGCCATGCTCACCCCGCTTGCTGCCGGGCAAGCACGGCCCGCCCCGTGTCCGTCAAACGGTACCGCTGCAACCGGCTGTTGGGTTTGTCAGGAATGCTCATCTCGATCAGGCCCTCGGCAAGCGCCGGCTTGAGATAGCGCTCGCGGAATGACTTGCGATCCTGCAGACCCAGCGCCTGCTGCAGTGCCTCCCGGCTCATCTCGGCGCGAAGGCCGCGAAGCAGCCGCTCGACTTGGGGTGTGACATGAGGGGCTACTTGGGGGGTGACGCTGCGGATGGCGTCGAGGATCCTGTCCAGCATGAAGCCCACGAAGGGCGCGGAATCGGCCTGCTCCGTGCTGGTTTGCAGCGCCGCGTAATACGCCGCCTGGTGTTCATGCACCAGGCTCTCGACCGGGATATCGGCAAACAGCGGGTTCCAGTGCGACAGGATCAGGGTCTGCCAGAGCCGCCCCATGCGCCCGTTGCCATCGCTGAAGGGATGGATGAACTCGAATTCGTAGTGAAAGATCGAACTGGCAATCAGCGGATGGGCGTCCGTCGTGTCCAGCCAGTGCAGCAGATCGCCCATCAGCCGCGGCACCTGGCTGGCCGACGGCGCCATGTGGATGACCTGCTCCCCCGCCATCACCCCGACGCCGCCAGCGCGCCAACGCCCCGCATCGTCCGCGAGGCCGGCCATCAGGGTGCGATGCGCGGCCAGCAGATCGGCCTCCCGCGCCGGCTGCCAGCCCGGCAGCGCGTCATAGGCCTTGAGCGCGTTGCGCGCCTCCAGGATGTCACGCGGGGGCGCCATCACCCGCTTGCCGTCGAGGATCGCGGTGATCTGCGCCTCGCTCAGGGTATTGCCCTCGATAGCCAGCGATCCGTGAATGCTGCGGATGCGATTGATGCGCCGCAGGCGCAGGTCGCGTTCCGTTTCCAGCCGCACCGCCAACCGCCCCACGCGCTCGGCGATCTCCGCCACCCGGGTGAGGATGGCGGGAGTGAGCGTGAAGGGAGGACTGTAGGCGGATGCCACCTTCCTGGTTTCCCCAACACAAACCGCGCCCGTTCCCGGCGCAGCATCTCGTAAGGGGTCATGAAACGCAGATTCAGTCCGATACAGGCATTGGGAATCTTGATGCGCTTGACCGAGTTGGCCGGCACTTCGTGGGTGACTACTACATGGCCGTCTGCCAGAGCGTGGGCGATCAGGTAGTAATCGGCCACCTGCAGGAAGGTGCTGATGGCTGCCGGTTCATACTGTTGCTGCGTGGCCCAGGTGCTCACGACGCCTAACTTCGCCGCGACTGCCGCACCGGTCTTCACGAACAGGCCGTTGCCGTGGTCACGCATCCAGTCCGTCAGCTCATCGCCGCCGGCGGCGATTTCATCGGCCACCTTGTCGATGCTGAACACGCGCCCTGCGGCATGATTGTCGAGCAGCCAGTGCCAAAAGGCGGGGCAGAAATCCAGCCCGTAATGCAGGTTCTTGGCCTGGATGAACACATTGGCATCGAGCAGGTAGGTCACAGCATCACCCCCAGCTCGCGCGCCGCTTCGTAGAAGGTGGAGGTCTTGCGCACGCCCAGCATACGGAAGGCATCCTGAAACAGGGTTTGTCCTTCCAGCGTGCTCGACAGCACGGCGCGGGCAAAGCGCTTGCCGGTGCGTGCGCCCAAGGTGCGATAGAAGTCGCCGCCACCGCTGCCGCCCCGGTCCAGCCTGCGGATGCGTGCCAGCTCTTCGCGGTAGTTCTGCCACAGGGTGGGTTCGTCAATAAACCCCGCATCGAACAGGCGCCGCAGGGCGACCAGCGTGCTGACCTTGAAACTACGAGCCAGCCGCTGGATTTCATCCGCGACAGACATACCGCCCTGATAGTCCTGTCGCAGCAGGGCCAGCGGCATCAGAAACTCCGCCGCCACGGCGTTACACCAGCGTTCGATACCCGGTTCGGCCAGCCGCCCTGCCTCGGGGTCGGAAATACCGCTCTCGCCCAGCCACAGGTGCGCCAGCTCATGGGCCAGGGTGAACATCTGCGCCGCCTTGCTGTCGGCGCCGTTGATGAATACCAGCGGCGCCAGATTGTCCGCGAGGGCAAAGCCACGAAACTCTTCAACATCCAGTTTGCGGTGGCTGTTGCTGCCGACCACACCGCTGGCCATCACCAGCACACCCGCATCCTCGGCCTTGCCGATCAGCTGGTGCAGGGCAGTGGTCCAGGTGGGGCTTTGCTGCTGCTCGGCCATGTTGAGCGCCAGGGTTTGCCGCATCGCTTCCGCCACCCGTTCGGGCGGGTGCTGCAGCGTGGCGCTGCCGGCAAAGTCCAGCGCAGGCAGCGCGTGCACGCGGGCATAGTCGCGGAACCAGTCCTGCCGTTGCTGGCACAGGTAGATGGTGTCCAGCAGATTGGGGCTGGGGCGGCTGAGGTTGCGATCCGCCAGGGTGCGGAAATCGGGAATCGGCAGCGGTTCATCTGGCGGCGCAGGCAGGAAGAGGTAGCCCACCGCCACATGCACCGCACGGGCGAAGTCTTCCAGTTGGCGGAGGGTGGGTTGCCGTTCCCCGGCTTCCCACTCGCTGAGTTTGGGAAAGCGCCCCGCCAGCGCGAGCGTGTCCAGCCCGGCCCGCTCGCGCGCCCAGGTGAGTAGCTCGGGGTGGACGGGGATGCGGGTCATGTCAGCAATGCCTCCACCCCGTCGATGAAGACCCGAAAACTATGCGATCGGTTGGTCTGAATGTTCAGTTTGGGGGCAATCCGCCGGGCAGCGTCGATCTTGGGGTAGCTGCTCTTGTATATCCCGTGTTTCTTCAGGAAGCGATGCAGTGCCTCCCAGGAACCGCCGTTGTCCGGGCTGCGAAAAATGCCCTTATTGGAGTCGATTCTGGCCAAACTGCTGAATGCCTGGCGCAGGGCTGTCGGATCACCGATGAACCAGGATTCCAGTTCCTCGATGACGATGCGGTTGACCACGAAAAACTGGCCATCGAGAGTGGGGGCGGATTTGGTGGCAAGTGCCGCTTGCCGGGCCATCGTTTCAAGTTGGTGCTTGAGCACCGTGCAATCATCGTTATCACGATCCACCAGCACCACCACCCGCAAATCTTCGCCTTGATCGATGCGCTGTCGATAGGCGGCCAACCGTTGCGGAAGCGCATGGACCAGCTTGTACTTGCTCCCCAGATTGATGAGCTTCCACTGTGCCCGCGGTCCGATCAGCCTCGGCAGAAGGTGCTTCAAGGCTTCTTCGGCGGACTGCTCCTCGACCAGAAATTCGATCCGCATCAACTTGCCTCCCCGATCGACAGGGGGTCTCCCGCATCGAAATGGCCCTCCATCCAGAGCTCACCCAGAGTGGCACCTTGATCGAGGAAAGCGGAAATACCCGGCATGTCGGCCACCCGGCGTACCCGCGTGTAGCCATCGGCGGCACGGTACAGCACCCGCACTTCCTCCTGACGCAGTGGGTTGATGAAAAAGGGCGAGTGGGTGGTGACGATCAATTGGGTTCGATCCGCTGCCTGCTGGCACTCCTCGGCCAGTTCCGGCAACAGGCGCGGATGCAGATAGTTCTCCGGCTCCTCGATACCCACCAGTTGCGGCGGCTCCGGATCGTAAAGCACGGTCAAATAGGCGAGCAGCTTGAGGGTGCCATCGGAGGCAAAGCGCGACAGCACCGGCGTGGAAAAAGGCGCATCCTTCACCAGCAACAACAAACGACTGTCCTGCAACACCTCGGCCTGGACGCGCTCGATACGGGGAATGCGCCGACGCAGGGTCTCGAAGATCTGTTCCAGCCGCTCGGGATGTTGTTCGCGCAGATACTGGATGACATTGGGCAGGTTGTCGCCGGTGGGTGAGAGCCGCTCCTCCGCCCCCGCCTCCGGATTGCCACGCGCGGCATCTGCCGAGAGGTAGGAGAGGTGCCAGCCGGTGATGAAACTGCGCAGGGCGATGACACGCGGGTTCTCCGCCAGTGTTCCCAGGGTGCTGACCGCCAGCACGTCCGGGCCAGAGAGCGGCTTTTCGACGCGCGTGTCCGTGGACTCCGGTGCTTCTCCGGTGATGACCTTGCCCTTGCCGTACTGATAATCGAGGAAGTGAAACGGCGCTGCCGGATGGCCGCGCTTCCAGCGCAGGAACTCCCGTGCCACCACGGGTCCTCTCGCTTGTTCCTCGATCTCCAGGTGATAAGTGATCAGGGGCGTTTGTGGCTTTTCCCGATACTGCAGTTCGATCATGATCGGCCCATCCTGATCACGACTGCGCAGCTCCTTGAAGCGTCCCCGGCGATCCCACGCCTTGCGCAGGCCATCGGTAAAGCATTCGGCCAGAAAGGCAAAGACATCGAAGACCGTGGACTTGCCGCTGCCGTTCGGCCCCAGCAGCACGGTCAGCGGCGTCATCTTTTCCAGCCTGATGTCCCTCAGCGCCCGGTAGTTATTTATATGCAGGCTCTCGATGCGCGGTGGCTGGGCATGAGTGGTCATTGGAATTTCTCCATGAATTTCTCGGCATCGGCAATACGCAGCTCGCCGGAGATCAGTTTGGGTAGCAGGGTGTCGCGGAGTTGGTCGAGTGTTTGGTACTCCTGTTTGTTCTGCTCGATAGCCTCACTCCAACCGCTCACGGCATCAGCAAAACAGCGTAGAAGATCGTTCACGGCTTCTTTGGGAGGGATAGTGACGGGCGATGCGAGCACAACGTCAGGACGAACTGCCGGGTAAGCCGCGCCATCAGCCAGATGGCTCAGCCGCTCGATATTCTCCGGAGATGTCGCCGCAAGAAAAACGACGTCTCGAAAATGCTTGTCTAGCGGCCTCAGCACTGCAAACCCTGTGCTGCCTGTCATGCCCTCGTCCCCAATTAGTGCGAACGATTTATTTCCGGGACGTACAGTGCCAACGATTGTGTCACCAGGGCGCAGGATACGTTGCGCGCGACTAGGCGCCTCCGACCAAGGCATTCGGGCTGCTCCCTCAATGGTTCCTTGCTTGGTGTTCGACAAATCCACATACCGAATTTCGTACGGTGGATTCTTCTTCGTCCAAGACTCTGGATTCAGGCTCGCGAAGTTCGCTAGCGTGGCAGACTGCCACCCCTCCGGCTTGCCCTCGTCGTCGAGGCGGTCGGGGAAACGCTGCCAGAGGTCGGTGGGGAGGTAGGGCTCTTGGCCTTCCATCTTGGCGTGGACGGGGCCGAAGTCGACGAACCAGTCCTTGAACAGGGCACGGGCCATGGCCTCCAGGGTCTGGTTGCGGCGGCGGTTGAGTTCGATCTTGTCGTCCAGCGTGCCGAGGATGTGGGCGATGGCGCGTTGTTCAGCTGGTGGCGGCAGCCGAATTTCGAGCGACTTCAATTCGTCACTGTTCAGACGACCCGTACCGTGGCCTGCGAGGTCGACTCGCGACAGGAGCCGATCCTTATTGCCAAGCAGTAAATACGGAAGAAAGTCATCAATGACATTCGCGTTTGGTCGAAGCGCCTTGACGTCTTGATTGAACGTCATGGGCTTGCTGATGACGCAAATTGGAAGGTCGTTGAGCAGGGTCATTCCGCGAACCAGTAGCAATACCGATCCAGCCGGAGCGAGTCTCGTACCGTTCGAGGCCCCTTTTTCAGTCACGTGGTCTTCTGAATCTTCGAGCCGGAACTGCTTCATATCCTTTGCAGATACCCAAGGGATTGAGCCGTTCCAGTAGTCGGCCCTGCTCTTTGATGGGGTGCCGCCCGATAAGAAGTCAGTCACCTCACCAAGCGTAGAATCGAGCCACTCACCCCCCATACCCAAGCTCCCTCAGATTGGCCTCGATCACCGCATCCAGCCGCGCCGCTTCCCGCTGCTGCTCGCGCCACTGCGCGCTGAGCCGCTGCATCTTCTCGGCGAAGGCTTCGCCATCGTCCTCGGCGGCTTCGGCGCCGACATAGCGGCCGGGGGTGAGCACATGACCGTGCCTGCGGATTTCCTCCAGCGTGGCGGATTTGCAGAAGCCGGGGATGTCTTCGTAATGGCCGGCCGCTTTCTCGCCCCGCCAGGCATGGTAGGTGTCGGCGATCTTCTGGATGTCCGCCTCGCTGAGTTCACGCCGGGTGCGGTCCACCAGCGTGCCCAGGTTGCGGGCGTCGATGAACAGCACCTCGCCGCGCCGGTCGCGCAGGGTTTCCCCGCCTTTTGCTAGTGAGCCGCGCTTGCCGTTGGACTTGTCGCGGGCCAGGAACCAGAGGCAGGCGGGGATCTGGGTGGAGTAGAACAACTGGCCGGGCAGGGCGACCATACAATCCACCGCGTCCGCCTCGACCATGGCCTTACGAATCTCGCCTTCGCCGCTCTGGTTGGAACTCATGGAGCCATTGGCCAGCACCACGCCGGCAGTGCCGAAGGGGGCCAGATGCCAGTGGATATGCTGCAGCCAGCCGTAGTTGGCGTTGCCTACAGGTGGCACACCAAACTGCCAGCGTGGATCCTCGCGTAAGCGGTCACCGCCCCAGTCGGAGATATTGAACGGCGGGTTGGCGAGGATGTGGTCGAAGCGCAGGTCGCGCAGTTCATCCTTGTGGAAGCTGCCTTCGTTGTTCCAGCGGATGTCCGCGTCGATGCCGCGCACGGCGAG